>JBGSUK010000009.1:300000-445009 GCA_041753455.1 Anaerolineae bacterium
TAGGAAACCCACTTCTGCAATTGGAAAACTTTGTTTCCACCCCACATGCCGGTTCTTCTACCCGCCAAACAACCTTGCGAATGGGGTTAATGGCCTCCGAAAATGCGCTCACTGTTTTGAACGGGAGTCAGTCTGAATGTGTGGTCAATCCAGCGGTACTAAGTTATCTCGGCGAAAAATAGTCGGTTGTAGCGAGAAGAAAACAAAGCGGCATGACACGTGTTGTTAGGATGCACTTCGCACTGAAAATCGACCGTTATGGCGTACTTGAGTAATTTATGATTGCTGCCTAACGCAAATGAAGTTACCACTAAGACTTCGACTTTTTGGTCAATACAAGCGGATTTCTGAAACACCGATCCGCCTAAAGGCTGAATCCACTCCTGCTATTTAATGAGGTGTAGATTCGGCCTTTTGCTTCTTTTCCCTAATGTCGTTTAGCCGGAAAATGTAAGACACGCTTCGACAGCCAAGGACAAGATACACATGTCACTCGTAAGTAGCAGTTTCATCGGAACAAATGCGAGACCCCCGAGTTTATCAATCGCTAGACTGCGTGCCAATGTTAAGGGCCGCGTCATCACACCGGAGGACGCCGATTACGACACTGTGCGAATCGGTTTGAACATCGAAGTTGTGCGCCGTCCCGCGCTGATTGTCCGCGCTGTGGACGCAATCGATGTGTCCCACGTTGTGTCACTAGCGCGTGAGGAGGGTCTCGAATTAGCCATCCGCAGCGGTGGACACAGCCTAGCGGGATTCAGCACCATTGAAGGTGGTATTGTGCTTGACCTTTCGCAGATGAAGGGTATGGGAATCAATGTCAAAGAACGCACCGCATGGGCAGAAACTGGCCTAACAGCGGGTGAGTATACTGTCGCGGCAGCGAAATACGGTTTGGCGACCGGGTTCGGTGACACCGCGTCTGTTGGTCTTGGCGGATTAACTACAGGTGGTGGTATTGGTTATCTTGTCCGCAAGTATGGCTTGACCATCGATAATTTGCTGGCGGCTGAGATCGTGACCGCCGATGGTGAAATTCGCCATGTAGACACGGCGACCCACCCTGACCTGTTCTGGGCGATTCGAGGTGGTGGCGGTAACTTCGGCGTGGTGACAAAGTTCAAGTACCAGTTGCACGAAGTTGATACCATCGTCGGCGGGATGCTCATCCTACCTGCCAGACCAGAAGTCATTGCTGAGTTTGCGACCCAAGCTGCGACCGCGCCAGACGAGCTTTCGACCATCGTCAGTGTCATGCCTGCGCCACCGCTGCCCTTCATCCCGGCAGAATATCACGGACAAATTGTCATGCTGGCGATGATGGTCTACACAGGTGATATTGAGGAAGGTCTACGAGTTATTACACCCTTCCGGAAACTGGCTGATCCCATTGTGGATATGCTTGGGCCAATGCCCTATCCCCAAATCTACTGGCCAGAAGACCCCAATTTTCATCCAATAACAGCCCTGCGTTCAAAGTTCATTGATCGGGTTGATGAGCGCACAGCCCAAATCATGTTGGACAACCTAAATGCTTCGACTGCCGCGATGCGCATCGCCGAGTTTCGGGTATTAGGCGGCGCGATGGCCCAAGTACCCACCGAAGCGACCGCGTTCGCACATCGTTCGAGTCGTGTCATGGCGAGCTTCATCGTCCAGTATGAAAACCGTGACGAGGCAGCGATCCATAATGAGTGGGTCATTGCTGCGGTTGCTTCGCTGGATCAGGGTGATGGCGCAGTGTACGTCAACTTTGTGGGGAACGAGGGTAAAGCACGTGTGCATGACGCATATCCCACCGCAATACGGGAACGGCTCGCGGCTATCAAGGCAAAGTACGACCCGACCAATTTCTTCCGCCGCAATCACAACATCGCGCCAAAGGCCAGATAAGCCACGCGCTGGCTATTGGGGACTCGGCCTTTGGAATACGCCTAGAAGAGTATCAAGAAACAAAAACCTACTCCACCCCATTACCATCTCAGCGTAAGGGATAGAGTAGGTTTTGCTGATTTAAATAGAGACCTTGAAACCCTAAGCCATTGCCAATTTTGTCTGTAATGGTTTAGAAAGGGTCGGGGGTGCGCGGGCTTGAACCGCGGACCTCTGCGTCGCCAACGCCCCCCGACAAGTTATTGCGTCTTTCGGAGTCGGATGGTGTCATGGCCGATGTATTGAAAGCGTGCAGCTATGAAGAGGATGAGCGTAGGCGCGTAAGTGGAGCAGAAATCGTGTTGGTGGCAGTGGTGGCCGCCCAGTATTTCTAAAGGTCACTTGACATTAAATGGCAAAAAATGCACGCTAAAGTTGAATAAATCGGGGTCATCATGGTTTGGCTCGCATTTCGTGCAAGCTGACCAGAGTGTAGAGAACTCGCAAACGCAGCGGGTCAAAATTAGCCCGTCCATGCATCTGCTGTTTGAGAAACTTGAGACGACTAATCTGTCGTTCTAGCAGGCTTGCACAAAATGTAAGCCAGAACCTCGATGCAACTGCGCCGTACACAATATTTTCCCCTTTTGTCCTTGCCGGGTGAGCTACGTGCAAAATTATCGAAGAATTGGCTAAAAACGCCTTTCAGGAATCCCCGGCACAAAATAGTGCTGCACATTCATATAGTATTCCAGTAATTCAGCGGGTTGTTCATATTCTGCCGGGATAGGTAGCTTGGAAAATGTTTGAAAATAGCATAGGCAGGCATCACGCCACCAACAAGCCTCCTTTTCTTGGATTACCAGTAATGCCCTAACATGCTCAAAACGAGCAGCATCTACAAATTCTGCCAACGAATCCCACGCTGTTTGCATGTGCCGAACCTGCGCCACACCCTCGTTATATTTGAAACAAAGCTCATTCCACAAGGTACGTCCCGACTTCAAAATATATTGCCATCCTACATGATGAAACCACAGCAGTAGATTCTCCGGGCAGGTGTCCAGATTCGCCAGTTGTTCTCGAAAGGGTAAACAATATTGACCCACAGCGTTGCTGCCAGACGGTGTGCGATTAAACCCAATCCCTTTAGAATCGGCTTGGTGATAATACAGGGATGTCCAATCGGCACGCTCCCCCGTTACCCAAGGCCCCGGCCCATAATGATGACTACATGCCATGATGTGATGCAGGCCGAGTGGGGTCATGTAATTGACGGGCGCTTCACGCGAGATCAACATCATCTCAGTTGCCGTTTGTACAAAATGGGAATCGTTGCTAAACGTCATCCGCAGCCATTCATGTGCGATGGCCTCTGATGAAAGCGTGTAATCCCATGCCAAACGTCCAAAGATGTACCAATTCGCCGCGCCAAAGGGATGCCCACACCAATTCCGATCCGACCCGGTGTTGGCAACTCCCGCCATTCCGGTGATAGTTTGTGCAAGTAGCCCGTCACAGGTTTCGGCGCCCAGAGTTTCCTTAAACAGTGGGGCCATATAGACCATGTGGGTTGCCAGCCCTAAATATTCCTGTGCCATCTGAACTTCTAACACCAACGATGTATTCGGCATCGCGCCAAAAATCGGATGGTAGGGTTCACGGGGTTGGAAATCGAGTGGGCCGTTTTTGACCTGTAACAGAACATTTTTTGCAAACTTGCCATCTTGGGGAACTAATTCATCATAGGCTTGTTTGGTACGATCTTCGGGGTTTTCGCTCGCATAGACAAATGCCCGCCAAATGACAATTCCCCCAAATGGGCCGAGGGCATGGGCTAACAAATTTGCGCCGTCTGAATGGGATCGTTGGTAATCGTGTGGGCCGGGTTGCCCTTCAGAATTGGCTTTGACAATGAATCCGCCAAAATCGGGAATATACCGATAAATTTCCTCGGCTTTGGTCTGCCACCATGCAATAACATCAGCGTCCAGTGGGTCGGTTGTTTTTAGCCCCCCGATTTCGATAGGGGCGCTAAAACGGGCTGAAAGATAAACCCGGATGCCATAGGGCCGAAACAAATCGGCTAAAGCTGCGGCCTTCTGCAAATATTGGGGGGTTAAAGAAAGTGCATTTGCATTCACATTGGTCAAGGTCGCGCCGTTGATGCCAATCGAGGCCACTGCCCGCGCATAATCGGTATAACGCGGTGAAGAATAATCCGGGAGTTTGTGCCAATCCCAAAAAGAAAATCCGGCATAGCCCCGTTCAATGGTGCCGTCCAGATTATCCCAATGATTCAGAATACGATATTTTAGTTTGGGGGCACTCACGATAGACAGATTTTCCAGCGATTGGTGAGTCTGCAAATGGCGTAGAAAATGGAAGATGCCATATAACATGCCAATATCCGTATTCCCCGCAATTACGATTACCCCTTGAATGGAGGTAATGATATACCCTTCATCTCCCACTGATTCTGTCTCTAATTCAGCAAATGTCGGCTTGCCCAATACAATCGCGCCGGGGGTCAGCGTGTTGGTGAGTGGAATCGGCACACCCAGCAGCCCCTCCAAACCGCACACCAATTCATTTTGGGCGATTTTTAATGTCGGGGAACCCGACGGTTGCATAATACTCGTAATTGTTGCGCGATAGGTATGCAGCAGGGACATATCCTCAATCGGCACATATCGCAGCCATAAGGCATAGCCATCTTCATTCGGTTTATGAACGTGAAGCATGTTTTTTGACCCTAAGATAGTGGACGAATCTCGATTTCCATAGTATATTTTATATGTTTTACAAGCGCTTGCAAAAAAATGAGAAACCCATATGCCCGTCAACAAAATGCCGACCATTTATGACATCGCAAAAGAGGCTGGCGTGTCCTATTCTACGGTATCACGTACCTTGAGCGGCTTCGAATTTGTGAAGGAAAGTACCCGCGAAAAAGTCCTCACTGCTGCCAATAAATTAGGGTATGTCCCCAATCAGCAAGCCCGGAGCCTAGCGGGTGGCCCGTCCAACCTGATCGGCGTATTGGTTCCGACCCTCGCCAATGATTACATTACGCAGATTATTCACGGCATTGATGATGAGTTGACCAAATCCAGTTACAACCTGATCTTATACACAACCAATCGGCATCAGGGCAAGGAAGCCACCTACGCAGCCGCGATCATGAATGGGGCGGCGGATGCCCTGCTTCTGGTTGCCCCTCTCATCACCGACCCCTATCTGGATGTCCTGCGTGAACAGAATTTCCCATACGTCCTGATTGACCAAGCTGACCAATCTGACCAAAGCACGGCGGTGAATACCAATAACCAGAAAGGCGCGTATGAGGCCACCAAATATCTGATTCTGTTGGGGCATCGGCGGATTGGGTTTATCGCAGGGTTGCCCCAGTTAAACAGCGCAATTGAACGATTTGCCGGGTATAAAAAGGCGCTCGCGGATCATAGCCTACCGTTTCATGAGAGCTATGTCGCGCCGGGGAGATTTACTTCGGGGGATGGATATACGGCGGCCCAACAACTGCTCAATCTAACCCCCCCTCCGACAGCCATATTTGCCGCAAATGATCTCTCCGCGCTGGGGGCAATGGAGGCCATCCGCGAACACGGGCTACGTATCCCCGATGATATTTCATTGGTGGGCTTTGATGATGTTCCACAAGCCCCTATCGTTTATCCCAAATTGACTACCATCCGTCAGCCCCTTCACCAAATGGGTCACGAGGGAGCTAGGTTGATTCTTGAACAACTTGCAGACCCATTGATGGACATACGTCGCGTCACATTGGATACCGAACTGATTATTCGAGATTCGTGTGCGCCCCCGCGTGCCTAAAGTCCATCATGTTGAAATTAAGGAGGTGATGTGTCAGCGTCTAAAAGATTTTTCGCCTTACGTGTTTACGCTGATCTAGGAGGGTGATTTTTAGCATGAAAAGGCTGTTGCTTGTTTTTACACTACTCGTTTTGGGGTTGCCTATGACAAATATGGCCGAAGCACAAGATACCGCAGTCTCACTACGGGATTTTGCGGCACAGAATGACATTTATATCGGCGCGGCGGCATGGACTCAACATCTGGATGTGCCCGAACACCGCGAAATCTTGGCCCGCGAATTTAATATGCTAACGCCTGAGCACGAAGCCAAATTCTGCATGATTTCCAGCGCGCGGGGGGAATATGATTTTAGTCGGGTGGATGAACTGGTCGAATTTGCCGAAGCCCACGACATGGTGATTCATGGTCACACCCTCATCTGGCATTCCTGCTCGCCGGACTGGGTAGAGAATGGGAATTTTTCGCGGGATGAGGCCATCGAGATTCTAAAAGAACATATCACGACGGTGGTCAGCCGCTACAAGGGCCGCATCAAGTATTGGGATGTGGTCAATGAAGTCTTTGATGACGCCGAACTGCGTGACACGGTTTGGTTGCGAATTATCGGCCCGGAATATATCGAAATGGCCTACCAATTTGCCCATGAAGCCGATCCCGATGCCCTGCTTTTGTATAACGACTATGGCGCGGAAGGGATCAATGACAAATCGGATGCAATCTACGCGATGGCACAGGATTTTGTCAATCGAGGGATTCCGATTCATGGCATTGGACTACAATCCCACTTTGAAATAGGTGGTATCAATTTTGCCTCGGTTGCCGAAAATGTGGCCCGTATTGGTGAACTGGGTCTTGAAGTCCAATTTACCGAAGTAGACATCAAGTATTTGGGAGACGCCGACGAAGAAATTCTGCGGCGACAGGCCCGTGAATATTATCGCCTGATGGAAGTCTGCCTAGACACCGAAAACTGTACCGCGTTTATCGTCTGGGGTGTGTCGGATCAATTTACATGGCTACGCAACCCGGATTATTATGACAATCCAACCGTCCAACCCCTGCTGTTTTCGGATGACTATCAGGCAAAACCTGCCTATTTTGCCCTGATGGATATTCTGATGCGCCGCGTGGGGGCGACCTCGATAATGTCCGATGACGCCATCGCCGCCATTTTAAATGACCCGGTGGCAGAAGTAGTCCTGCCGGATGCCACCTTTGCCGACCCGAATCAGCTTGCCCCCGATAGCGTCCTCGGTGTGGCCTATTATGCCCCGATGGGTGTCACGATTACGTTGGATGGTGATTTGACCGACTGGGAAAATGTTTCGCGTGTCATGGTAGACAAGGGCACAATGGATGGGCCGGGAGCAGAATCGTATGAATTTGCCGTCGCAGTGGATGACACCAACCTCTATTTCATGGCAAACGTTACCGATAGTAATGTGATGTATGGCGAATTTGGCGTGGGCGACTGGTATCAGACTGATTCGATTGAGTTTTATATCAACGCCACTGGCAACCTTGCCGCCGCCAGTTATGAACCGGGCATTGTGCAAATTGGCATATTGGCCGAAAACGCGACCCAACCCGCCGCACCGTTGTATGGGGGTGGGAGCAGTAATACAATCGGGGTCAATATCGCCGCTACCGAAACAGCAACAGGCTATATCATTGAAGCGTCCGTGCCACTGGTCAGCGATATATGGAATATCACGCCGGAACACATGGGGGTGATTGGTTTCCAAACCCATCTTAATGGATCGTCGGGGAGTGGACGCGATACCAAATTCATCTGGTCAGCCGCCGACACCCAAGATCAATCGTGGACGAATCCAAGCCTCTTTGGGCAGTTGATTTTCTGGGATAAGAATCAATAAGTGAAGCGAGGGCCAAGCGCGTTGGTAGCCGGAGCTTGCCTCTTCTGATGGAACGGATGATAGGGGTCGAGGCCGCTATCATCTGGCCTCCCCCCATCCGCTTTTAGCGATTAACCAAGACTTCGTAAGAACAAAAATCACCGGAAACGGATAGGGGGAAACATTGATACTTCACTCTATCCGTTTGATAATTTGGGCGGAGTAGCTTAACGGGGAATTTCTACCGCCTCGCCAATAACTTCGATATCACTTGAAAGGGTAGAGGTGTAACCCGGTTGACCGCCGCCAACCATAATCGAGAAGTGCCCCGACCTGATAAAACGCCGACCCTCTTCGGTCACAAAGGAAAATTGTTCGGGACGCAGTGTAAACCGGACAGTGTGTGATTGGCCCGGTTGCAGAGGAATACGGGCAAACCCCGCCAATTGATGAATCGGCACAATCCCCGATGATTCCAGATGGCGTATATACAGCTGAACGACCTCATCACCCGCCCAGTCGCCCACATTTTGCACCGTGACTTGTACATCCAGTGGTTGACCGATTTCTTGCCGTTGCGGCACATGCAAATCGCTATAGGCGAAGGTTGTATAACTGAGGCCATGCCCAAAGGGATATAGTGGCTCATCCCTGAAGTAACGATAGGTGCGCCCTTTTGCCATCTCATAATCCGCGATGGGGGGGAGTTGGGCATCGGATTTATAAAAGGTAACAGGCAGTCGTCCGGCAGGGTTGTAATCACCACACAGGACATCCGCCAGCGCTGTACCGCCTGCTTGTCCCGGATACCACGCCTCCACAATGGCGGGGATGTGTTCATCGGCCCAGTTGATCGAAATTGGACTACCATTCATCAAGACCAGCACCACAGGTTTACCAAGTGCATGAATGGCCTTCAGCAGTTCTTCTTGTACAGCGGGTAAATCAAGCCCTTGTCGGTCACCCTGACTGCTCATGCCGTCGCCGACATTTTCCATCTGACCATTTTCGCCCTCAAGCGCCTGCGATAGCCCCATGACCATAATCACCACATCGGCCCGTCGCGCGATAGTCAATGCCGAAGCAAATTGTTCATTATAATTGCGGTCACGAACCTCCAAGATTTTGTTAACGATGTTGCAGCCTTTGACATACAGCACTTCGACATCCGGCTCCACTTTTTTGCGGATACCTGCCAGCGGGGTGATGGGTTGTGCGGGAATACCACTATAGTTGCCAAGCAAAGCATCCACTGAATCAGCATTTGGCCCAATAACGGCGATGGTTTTCAGTTGGGTCTTGTCTAATGGCAGAAGACCATCGTTTTTAAGTAGGATCATGGATTCATGTGCCGTCTGCAATGCCAATTCACGGTGCAGTGGGCTGTCATTGACTTCATACGGAATCTGGGCGAAGGGCACACATTCCGGCGGGTCAAACATGCCCAATTTGAAACGGGCCAAAAACAACATGCGGACAGCCCGATCAATCGTCGCCTCGTCAATCAAATTTTGTTCCAGTGCCCCCTTGAGCATCATATAGGTTTCGCCACAGTTCAGTTCACAGCCTGCGATGACCGCACGGGCAGCGGCTTCTTCCGGTGTCCCCACCACCTGATGATTTTCACAAATGTCGCGGATGGCCCCACAGTCGGATACCACAAACCCCTCAAAGCCCCATTCGTCGCGTAGAATATCTTGCAATAACAAGGTACTAGACGAGCAGGGTTCGCCCCGAAACCGCTGATAGGCACTCATCACAGAATAGGCTTGGCCCTCTTGGACGGTGGCCTTAAACGCAGGTAGATAGGTCTCCCACAAATCGCGCTCCGGCACATCCACATCAAAATGGTGACGCGCATGTTCCGGGCCACTGTGAACAGCATAATGTTTGGGTGTAGCGACGGTCTTCAGATATCTGGGGTCATCCCCCTGCAACCCTTTGACCATCGCTACCCCTAGCCGCGCCGTTAGGTAGGGGCATTCGCCAAAGGTTTCTTGGCCTCGCCCCCAGCGTGGATCGCGGAAAATATTGATGTTAGGTGTCCAAAAAGTCAGGCCATGATACTGCCCATGAAAGCCTTCACGGATGGCCTGATGATATTTGGCGCGGCCCTCGTCGGAAATCGCCACCGCAATCTTGTACATCAAATCCACATTCCAAGTTGAGGCTATCCCAATCGCTTGCGGGAAGACCGTCGCAATACCAGCCCGTCCCACTCCATGCAAACATTCATTCCACCAGTCATAGGCAGGAATCCCTAACCGTTCGATGGCAGGGGCATGATGTACCATCTGGGATATTTTTTCGTCCAGTCTCATGCGTGAGACAAGATCGGCGACCCGCTCTTCGAAAGGCAGGTCAGGATTTTTGTAAACGTCTAGCATAAAATTACCCCCTATACTCATTTTCTGAAATTAACCAAGGCATCAGTAGTATCTGTTGTTCGCGCAGATACCACACATAGAGAAAGCGTCATTTAATTTCACTCCTCTAATTCATTGCAAGCGCTTGCAATAATACTGTAAAAAAACCCTTCGTCATCAATGAAGACGCTGAAGGCTCCTACCAGCGTAATGGGCTACACACCATACTGCGATAGGAGCTAATCTTACAGATAGCCCGACGACGTCGTGGTGGTAGTATTTTTATACCCATCCTATAGAGAAACGGAAGGAAATAAAAGATGATCCCGTTCCTTTTCTATGCCGAATTCCTGCTTACTAAGTGCTTTTTTAGCTCAGCTAGAATTTCCGCATCATACAGCGGTTCTAAAATCATCGTTAGGAGAAAGCGCCCTCCGAAATATCTACGAGAGTTACCCCATGCGGTTGCACCGTTAAATTCAAGGCCAACCGATTTGGAGCAGGCGAAAGATATTCGACATTCAGCTTCAGTTCCGTCTTTTGCCGAAGTATGTCAAGGTCTTCACGCAGAAGCTGCTCCGGCGATCCCATGTCAAACCAAGCATCCAGAACACTACCATGTTCACGGTCAAATCGTGTGGTCTGAACACGGATTTTTCGCTCAAATCCCAGCAAATTCAAGGTAAATGGCTTCTCTGCTTTCTGCACAAACATATCGTAAAGTCGGCGCGTACCAGCAATTTTCTGGATGAAACGGTTATCACTCGCGGCCTCGTCAGTGTAATGACAATAATTCCACACCAGAACCGAGATTTTCCCGCTTGTATGGCGCGTCACAACGAACGAATCGCCCCTATCGAGTATCTCGTCCCCCAATCGGGAAAGAAACCAGTAGCCATGATAGGAAGGTTTTTTCAGCCCCTGCGTATTAACCAAACCGAAGCCACCATGAAACGAGGTATCCCCGGCACGCGATTCTTCAAAAATGTCACTGATAACCCAGAACGATAGAGAATCGGCATGACCACGTCCAGCTAAGTTGTTCTGTACGATAAAGGGTGCAAGGAATGCTGTATCGTGAATGGGGTCACGCGGGCTTGGGCTACTGCTCCATTCGGTATAATGCTTTTCGAGGCGTGAAAAACCGTTTTCCTCAAGTGTTTTTTCATAGCCAGTCAGGTCAATCATGAGGCGCTCTGGCCCATCCCACGTCATATAACCAGTACCGTCTGCATCAAATGGGTGATTGGTGGGATAGGGATGTGTTGAGAAGAAATCAATCGGTATGTTTTCTTCACGGCACGCACTTAGGAATTTATCGCCCCATGATGCGATACCGGGGCCAGCAGATGCCGACGCAGTTGCAGGGCCGCCGACTTTGAGGGATTCATCAATCTGCTTAATGGCACGCACGGTCCGTTTATACAGCTCCATATAAGCATCAAAATCCGCATCTTTCCAGAAGAAAAACAAGTCCGGCTCGTTCCAGACTTCAAAATACCAGCGTCGTACTTCATCCCGACCATAGCGTTCGATAATGTGCCGGATAAATTGTTGAATAAACCATTCCCATCGCTCCCAATTATTAGGCGGGGTAATGTTGCCTTTCCACCAGAAAACTGTCTCCTCACCGCTTGCAAGGTCATATGGCATAAAACCAAGTTCGACAAAGGGGCGAATCTTGATGGAGAGCCAGTGGTCGTATACGAGATCGACGTATTGCCAGTTCACAATGGGCTGTCCGTTTTCTTCTCGATAGACCATCATATCTTCATGGAATAACCCGTGCATTCGCATGTAGTCGAAGGGCATCTCGCGCTGGATAAGCTCCAGATGTTTTTGGAAGTCTGCGCGTAGGGCTTCTGCAACCCGTCCGCCACCAACGCACACCTTCCAATATGGGTTAAGCGGTTCGCCTGCTTTATTGCGGTCAATTGTGATTTCTGTTTTTGTCATCTTTAAGGTCGTTCCTTAAACAACAGGCTGATTTAACGGCTGAGGCTCCTTAGCGTGCGTTTTTTGCCGTTAATGTCAAGTGATCATCGTCCATGATAACGCCCTGTAAATTGAGTTCTTCTGCAAAATGGCATTTAACTATGCCGTTGTCCTGCGCTCTAGGCCGAGACTGCGGTTCTTCTGTAGAACATCTATCCTGAGCATAGCCGCATCGTGGATGGAAGTAGCACCCCGTTGGTGGATTGGACGGGTCAGCGACTTCACCTGTTAAGCGAATGCGACTACGTTTGCCTCTATCCAGAGGATCGGTGATAGGTACAGCCGAAAGTAACGCTTCGGTATAGGGATGTTCTGGTTGGCGGAACAAATCGTCGCTGGTTGCCGTTTCGACAAGTTTTCCAACATACATCACCGCTATACGGTCACAAATATGACGGATAACGCTTAAGTCGTGCGAGATAAAAAGAAAGGTGAGTTGAAATTCATCCTGCAACTCTTTAAGCAGGTTGAGTATCTGAGCACGCACCGATACATCCAGTGCTGATACGGCCTCATCAGCAACAATCAGGCGCGGTTCAGTAATCAGGGAACGTGCAATGACAATGCGCTGCCGTTCGCCACCGCTAAAGGCATGGGGATAGCGTGACATATATTCTTGACGTAAGCCTACTCGCCGCAGGATTACCGCCACGCGCTCCTGCATTTCGCTGCGGGGTGTACCACTGATTTTGAGCGCCTCACTAATATTTTCAAAGACGGTCATGCGCGGGTTAAGTGATGAATACGGGTCTTGGAAGATCATACGAATTTCATGTCGTAGACTTCGCAATTGATTAGCGGGCAGGTGTGCAAGATCAACAACATTACCCGATTTCTGCTGATAGAGCATTTGTCCCTGTGTAATGTTATACGCACGGACAATACAGCGTCCAATAGTTGTTTTACCGCAGCCACTTTCACCCACCAGCCCAAAGGTTTCGCCATTACGAATTTCCAGCGAGACCCCATCAACTGCTTTTACATGCCCTGTTGTTTGCCCAAATAGACCTTTATTGATAGGAAAGTGCATCTTCAAATCGCGGAGTTCCAACATATTGTGAGGGTTATTCATGGACAGTCCCTCTGCCTTAATTGTTTGTGCTTGCATCTTAAACTTCTTGCTCCAATTGCACGTGATTCTGAGAGGCCAATAAACACCGCACCTGATGGGTGTCACTCAGTCGCGTTACTTCTGGCACGACATGGCTGCATTGTTCAATACGTTCCCGACATCGCGGGTGAAAAGCACAGCCACTTGGTCGGCGGAATGGGCTGGGAACCATCCCTTCTATTGGGTTCAGCTGGTTGCGCTGTGCTGCCATTTTGGGGATGCTTTCTAGTAAGGCTTTGGTATAGGGGTGCTTTGGACTATGGAAAATCGTATTGACATCCCCATGCTCCACAATACGCCCCAGATACATCACGGCCACTTCATCGGCGATTTCTGCAACGACCCCTAAATCATGAGTGATAAAGAGGATCGCCATATCATATTTTTCTTGCAGCGATCGCATCAGATCGAGAATTTGGGCTTGCGTGGTGACATCGAGAGCCGTTGTTGGTTCATCAGCGATCAACAGCGCCGGGTTACAGGATAATACCATTGCAATCATCGCACGCTGGCGCATCCCACCGCTCAGGCGAAACGGATATTCATCTATTAAACGTTCTGGTCTTGGGATTTCGACGAGGCGCAATAATTCAATGGCGCGTTCGCGTGCTTCTTGCTTAGTAGCATCTGTATGGAGTTGGATCATTTCAATGATCTGATTACCAATGGTGTGCATCACACTAAGGGACGACATCGGCTCTTGGAAAATCATCGCAATTTCCTTGCCGCGTATTCTCCGTATAGCCCGTCCTTTTTCATCAAGTTTAGCGATGTCAATCAGCGTGCCGTCTGATTGGTGATACAGCAGTTCGCCCTTCACAATTTTGCCGGGACTGTGGATGATTTTGAGAAATGAACGGCTGGCTACACTTTTGCCGCAACCGCTCTCCCCTACCAAACACAGTGTTTTGCCACGCTGAATGACCAAATCAACACCATCAACTGCCTTTACCACGCCAGCGTCGGTGGGGAAGTGGATATGCAAATCTTTTACTTCGAGTAATGTCTCTGCCATAATAAGCCTTTATAAACACTTAAATTTCAAGAAGCCCGTGTATTTTTAATACACACTAGTACGGGTCAGCCGCGTCGCGCAGCCCATCGCCCAAAAAGTTAAAGGCGAGGACGATAATAATGACGGCAATTGCTGGTGCCAGCATCCAAGGATAATTTGAAATCACGTTGATCTGTTGAGCCTGTTGCAATTGCACCCCCCAGCTAACAGCAGGCGGACGCAAGCCAAAACCAAGATAACTGAGCGCAGTCTCTGCCAGAATCATGCCCGGCAAACCAAGGGTGATCGAAGCAATGATGTGGCTGTAAAATGACGGCAGCATATGTCTAAAGATCAAGCGTATGGAACGCGCCCCATCTAGGCGTGCGGCAAGGACAAAATCCTCTTCACGCAGCACCAAGAATTTACTCCGCACCACACGCGCCAGCCCTGTCCAGCCGGTAATAGCCAACAGCAGCACAATAATGGTATAGACCCGCAGAGTGCTCCAATCAATTGGAACTAAGGCCGCAATTGCAATGATGATAGGGAGCGTAGGAATTGACATCGTAATTTCGATAAGCCGTTGGATGAGGTTATCAACCATACCACCCAGCAACCCTGATAACCCACCGAGGATAATCCCAATGGTCATACTGATGGAAACTCCAACCCAAGCAACGACTAGGGAAATACGCGCACTAAAGATAGTACGGCTAAGAAGATCGCGCCCGATAGTATCACCGCCTAACAGGTAGAAAGGCTGCCCGTGTTCTTTTGCGCCGAAAAGGTGTATATCTGTTTCAAACAGGCCAAATACCTCATAAGAATCACCATGCACAAACAAGCCTACTGGGATGAATGTTTCGGTATCTACCTTATAGATTTTCTTGTAAGAAAGCGGATCGCGTTCATAGGTATACGGATGAACATAGGGCGCGAGGCGACCATCCCGGAAAAAATGTAGCTGTTGTGGCGGCGAATATACATATTCGGCAATATATGTTTTGGGCGATTGTGGTGCAAAAAAGTTAGCGAAAAGCGCAACGACATAATAGGTGACGACGATAATCAAGCCCACGACTGCCAGACGATGTTTGCGGAACTTCCACCACATTAATCGCCATTGCGACGCGAATTCGACGGATACCTCGGTATCGGTATGGGCGGTATTCTTTGGCACAGGCGTTACAGCCTCGTGCTGTTCTAAAGTTGTATCCATCAATGTTAATCCTTATTCTAGGCGGATGCGCGGATCAAGGATGACTAATAGCACATCCGAGATAAAGGTTCCAATAACAGTTAACGTGCTCAAAACGAGTATAAATCCGGCTGCTACATACATATCCTGCTCTTTGAGGGCCTCAAACAAGACAGGACCAGATGTTGGCAAATTCAGCACAATGGACACAATCACTTCGCCAGCGACAAGTCCGGGTAATGCCCACCCAATTGTGCTTACAAATGGATTTAAGGCGTAGCGCACTGGGTATTTCCATATGAGGCGTGTTTCGGAAAGTCCCTTCGCACGGGCAGCATCAACGTAGGGACGTTTCAGTTCATCTAGGAGATTTGCCCGCATCGTGCGGATCAAGCCAGCCGTATACGATGTGCCGATGATAATTACGGGGATGATCATATGTTTCAGCAAGTCAGCAACTCTTGCCCAACTCCAAGGAGCATTGACGTATTCACTTGAGAATAAGCCAATTAAGGCACGGCCTCCATAACGATAACTGAGATACATCAGGATTAAAGCGAAGAGGAAATTGGGTGTTGCTACCCCGATGAAACCGATAAAGGTCGCTAAGTAGTCCCAAATCGAGTATTGCTTGACTGCCGAAAAGACCCCAATTGGTAAGGAGACAAACCATACGAATAGAACTGATGAGCTTGTCAATAAGAATGTCATGGGGAGACGCTCAATGATTAAGACCCTTGCATCGCGCCTAAATGTTAGGGAGTATCCAAAGTTACCTTCTGTAACAATGTTTTTCATCCACTTATAATACTGAACATAGACGGGATCATTCAGGCCATATTGGTCGCGTAGCTGGTCTACAACAACCGGATCAATTCTGTCTGACCCTTGCGACATCATTTCAGTAACCATGTTGGTTACATAATCGCCCGGTGGTATTTGGATGACCACAAATGCAATCACCGTAATAATCCAAACAGTCAATATCATGAATATGAGGCGACGGGCAAGATATTTTAGCATGGGCTATTTCTTTCTAAACTCTAGTTCTAGGCGGGGAGGGGTCCTCCATCTAGCAGAGAACCCCTTAAATGAAACGCTATTTGCGTATTATGTTATTGTTTCAGATACCATTGCTCAGGATAGGTAATCTTTTCGACACCTTCACCCCAGCCATGAATCCATTGATCGGGGAAGTTCCCAATCCGTATATTATAGGGCTGGAAGCCATTCCCGGGGCGCGAGATACCAATGACCCAGAATTTATCGGCCGCAACATTCAAAATCTCAGTCATCGCTGCAACCTGAGCTTCCTGAGTGGGTTGTTGACCCACTTGCTCAAACTGCACGCGCAGGTCTTTTATGTCTTGTGGTGGCTCAATCGTCACGGCATCCTGTGCGCCTGCCCACCAGTAGTACCAGCTAACGCCAAACAGACTGTCATATTCGCCGGGGACGTAGTAGCGCGGCTGAAGAATCGGGGTCAGGCCTGCGCCGCCTTCTCCGGTGAAGATGGTGGCTTCGAAGTTATTCTGTTCACGGCGTTCGGTCATCACATCGGCAGAGACAGCGTCGAGTAGAGCTTCAACGCCCACTTTTTCCCAGTAGCCAACTAGTAGTTCACCAACGGATACCCAATTGGCCTGCCATGCCTCAGAATTCGGTACTGAGAGGACGAAGGATAGCCGTTCACCGTCCGAGCGCAAACGATACCCATCGGAGTCACGGTCTGGGGCGACCTTATCAAGATACTCATTTGCGAGGTCAATGTTGAATTCAAGATATTGTGAGGCGAGGCGTTCATTGTAGAGAGGTGAGGTTTCTAGCGGTGAAACCTGTGCGGGTATACCTTGTCCTTGATGGACAATTTCGATGATCTCTTCACGATTGATCGCGTGCGACAGCCCGACACGGAAGTTGAGGTCTTGGAAGATTCCTGCAAGTACGGCGTCTTGTGTATTGAAATTAAAGTGAATCGAGTTGGTATTGCCCGCTTCGTCATTCCAGAAGGACATCGCCAGTGGCGCACCGGAATCGAGTGCATCGAAGAAGAATTCACGACCTGTCGCGTCTTTGATGTAATCAATATCTCCATTTGCCAGCGCGAGATTACGGGCTTCGTCATCTTGGTAAGACACCCCGATGACCTCATCAATGTAGGGTAGTTGATTGCCTTCAGTATCAACTTTAAAGTAGTAGGGATTACGCACCATGTTCATCTCGGTGCTACCACCCAGTACACTGGTTGGAACCCATGGGAAGAGCAGAGGGCGTTCCAAATTGTTGAAGTAATTATTGGTATCTTCTGTGGGGCCAGAGGCTTTGATGTTGAAGAGGCTTACCCAGTCTTCTGCACCCTCGGTCTCGGCAACCAGCTCAGCAACATTGGGATTGTAGTCTGCATGGAACTGTGACAAATAATGTTTCGGGAACCATGTGATATGACGACCATTCCATTGTGGGAGAGTGTACAGGAATGTACCGTAAGGATTAGCAAAGATGAACTTCACCGTGTAATCATCAATTTTCTCAGCACGGAATTCCGCGGCACCTTCACGGGGTAACCAGTCTGCGCTCGGGCCAGCAGGCGATAGTTCTACATTGAATAGAATATCCTCGATGTAGAACATAATGTCATCGGCGGTGAAGGGCGCGCCGTCTGACCATTTCATCCCCTCACGTAGGTGGAAGGTGTATTCACGCACATCATCGCTGACTTCCCAGCTTTCGGCAATATTAGGGACAGCGCCAGAGAAATCAGGGGCCCATGAGGCGAGGTTTTCCCAACCTGTCACATACCACAAACCGCCCCAACCGGGATTGTTTCCAACGAAACCCATACGCATTGCATCGCCGTATTCACCAACTTCCTTGAAGGGTTCCACGACTCGCGGATTCGTTGGCAAACGCTCTCCGACTGGTGGCAACTCTCCGGCTTCAACCAGTGCGGTTAACATTGGAGACTCGTGATATGTTTCCTGCCCATTCACTGTTTTACCAAAAGGGATCAACAGTAATATAGCAAAAAGATAAAGACAAAGTTTACGCATTTCAAGCTCCTTAACTCAAATTGCATGAAAATATGTAATACATACATGCTTAATCGTTTACTACTAACTGGAACACTAAAATTCTATGTTGTGCTGGGTGCCTCCTTTTTCTGATCCGCTGACGTTGGTTTGAAATACAAATACAGGATGGGAATGCGGGTAAAGACCTGTACGTATGGGGATGGCGAACCTATAGTGAATTTGAATTGATGCTCTGACAAATTCACGGCCAGTCAGGAGATAACTGACAGTTGAATAGAAAACCCTAACTGTCTGGGCAACAATAGGGATGGTAGCTTTTTTCAACCCAATAACTTTGTGTTGTTTCATAAGTGCGCCCTAGCTTTGCAAGCGCTTGCAATTTTTGCTAAAAAAAATATTGCTCTTATTCGAATGGTAAGGAAAATCATCATGACATCCTATTAGTTGGATGCCAGAACAAAAAGATCTTTGCAAACGCTTGCAAAAAGCATATCACGAAAAATGATACCGTGTCAAGTAATTTGGCTACCTTGATCGCTAGTCCTCACTCCATGCCATGGGGTGGGGATTTAGGCGTGGGGATGGCTCAGATGGGTACATTGCCTGACTAGCAATCAAGGTAACGAGCATATCCAACCCGCGCCAAGTTATGAATTAACTTTGGTTAGGCAAAAGATATGCTCTCTGGTGTAGCGACTGGATTGAATCAGTGTATTGCGATTTTGCGCTAGGACCCAATCATGAATTTTGCTTCTGTGCGCGTGCTTCACGATACGCCTTTGCATCAAATCGCCGACGTTCGCCCTCAATCTGGAAATCAAGCCGTTCAACCCCCAATGCTTTCAAAACCGCCAGTTCAACGGGCGAGAAATCTTCCACATTATCCCGGTTGAAGTGCATCGGCTCTTTCAATGCTACTGGTGGATTGGTGATAAAGCGGGCTTTACCGGAATGGTTTTGTGAGGACGCATGAAGCATAAAGGGATGCATAATGATGACATCACCCGCGTTTCCTGTTAGTTCACGAAAATCTTTGCATTCATGGATGAACTTACCAAAACCGCCCTCAAAGGGATGTAAACCTTCGCGGTTGTTGTTCAAATATTCAGCGACGGGTTTGATCGAGTCGCAGGCCATAAAAGTTCCCCCACCTCTTGGTTCAATGTCCCGCCAAACGACGATCAAAAGCAGACCCTGTTCCGGGCTATCCAGAAAATGCCAGAAGAAATCGCCATCCTTGTGCCAACCGCCAGACTCTGGAGATGGGGCAATCCATTCCCGGTCAGCACCAAGTTTGAAGTTGACAATATAGCCATCACCCCAACGAACAGGGGTTTCAACACGATCTTCCCCACCCAGCAAATCACAGATAGCACCGTAAACCTTTGGCGCAAATGTTTTGACATCAACATACTCATTATTGGGCAGATGGATGATGGGCTGTTCCCATGTTACGGGGGCATCTTCCCGATAGCCGAGTCGCTCGAACGCAGCAGAGGTCGATTGCGCGGCAAAGTCTGTATCAAAGCAATTAGTTAAGTGAACAAAACCACAGTCCAGAAAATGTTGAACTTCTTCCGGTGATAACGTTGTGTATTTCATATTCTTATCTCCTGCAAAGGATTTTCAATAGTTGTAATCAATCTTTTTTGCAAGCGCTTGTAAATCAGTTTATACTATATCCGGTTAAATTAGATTAGTCTATAAAACTCATTTGAGAGATTTAACTATGACATTTCATAATCCGATATTGCCGGGCTTTTATCCTGATCCGTCTATCTGCCGAGTTGATGAAGATTATTATCTGATAACGTCAACTTTTGAATATTTTCCGGGGCTGCCCATTTTTCACAGCCTCGATCTGGTTCACTGGCGACAGCTTGGGCATGTCATACATCGCCCATCGCAGCTAAGTTTAGATGGTCTGGCAAATTCAAAAGGCCTATATGCGCCCACCATCCGATACCATGATGGCCTCTTCTACGTCATCAATACGCTGGTTCCCAATTCTAAAGACCCAACCCCACCCTATGGCAATTTTATTGTGACGGCCACCGATCCAGCAGGCCCTTGGTCTGATCCCTATTGGCTGGAGGATGCGCCGGGAATTGACCCATCTTTATTGTTTGATGATGACGGGCGAGTATGGTACACGGGGAATCGTATTCCGCGAACTGGCGAATCCGATCATGGTCATCGGGAAATCTGGCTTCAGGAGCTAGACCTGAACTCCATGCAGCTTATTGGAGAAAAATATGCGCTGTGGGATGGTGCAGCCAAACGAGCCATTCATCCCGAAGCCCCACACCTATACCATATCGGTGACACCTATTATTTGATGATTGCAGAGGGTGGCACGGATGCCTATCATGCCGTCACTATCGCCCGCAGCAAAACTGTCACCGGACCCTATGAATCGTGTCACCGTAACCCAATCCTCACACATCGTCATAAAGGTTATTTCTCCGAGATTGCGGCGACAGGGCACGCCGATTTAGTCCAGACACAAAATGGCGAATGGTGGATGGTTGCGTTAGGTGTCCGTCCCTACAGCACCCCCTTTGAACCGGGCTACTATTACAATCTAGGACGCGAAACGTTTATGGCTCCGGTTACATGGGAAATGGATGGCTGGCCTGTCGTTAATCCAAGACGCGGTGGCATCGAACCGGAATTTCCGTCGCCTGATCTGCCTCCTCATCCTTGGCCCGAACAACCTGCCCGTGATGATTTTGACGCAGATACCTTAGCCTTTTGCTGGAATTTCTTACGCAATCCTCGTGAACAGTTTTGGAATTTGACGGATCGCCCCGGCCATTTGCGTTTACGTTTGCGGCCAGAGCAGGTAAGCGAGTGGGTAAATCCTAGTTTTGTGGGGCGACGACAACAACATATCAATTTTGTCGCTGAAACGTTGATGGACTTTGCGCCAGAGCACGAGCATGAGTGTGCCGGGGTCGTTATATATCAAAACAGTGATCATCATTTTCGCTTTGTGGTGTCACTCATCAATGATACACGCATGATCTCGCTCATAAAACGCGACAAGAAGACAGAAGCAAAACTCGCCGAAGTACCGCTCTCGCCCAATCATTGCTATCTCAAAGTGACCGCCCAAGGGCAAGCCTATAGTTTTTTTGCCAGCCAAGACGGCAAACAATGGCATACCGTTGCTGAAAATGTAGATGGTCGTATTCTCAGCACAACCGTTGCAGGCGGATTTGTTGGAACGTATATCGGTTTATACGCCAGCAGTAATGGCTTAACCAGCCAAAATATTGCCGACTTTGACTGGTTTGATTATAGGGGAGTCTAAAATCTCCGAGGCAAAGTATCATGCAAACGATTGCTCCTGAACGGGTTGAAGTTTCATCTAAGCGACTGGCTTTTCTCGACGACGCGCTGCAACGCTATGTTGACCAAGGCAAAGTAGCAGGCATTGTTGCTGTGCTATCGCGGCGTGGACAGGTTTTCCATGCCAGAGGTTATGGTGCTGCCAATCTCTCGACGAATCAACCGATGCAGCCTGATACCTTGGTCCGGCTGTGGTCAATTACCAAAGTGATCACGGCTGTTGCGACGCTAATTTGTCATGAACGTGGTGAATTCGTGCTAGACCAACCCATTGCGGACTTCATTCCTGCGTTTGGATCAACCCCGGTCTATGCCGGCATGGAGGGGGATGAACCCTGTTTCATCAAACAGGAACGTCCGATCACCATCCGGCATTTGCTTACCCATACAGGCGGAATCCCATCCGGGTTTGGTGGAGCAACTGAACCACCTGAAGGGATGCTTCGCACTAGGATCGAAGCGCTGCAAACGTCACATGTTTCGCTGGCAGAGGTCGTGGAGAGCATTGCCCACGTCCCATTGGTTGCTCAACCAAATACGCTTTGGCGTTACGGTCAATCGTTTGAAATCTTGGCTCGTCTGGTCGAAATCACCTCAGGACTGCAATTTGCCGACTTTTTGCAAACTTATATTTTCGATCCACTGGGAATGACGGACACAAGTTATGTTATCGGGGATGACCGAATTAATCGTTTCAGCGCATTTTACACGCGAGCACAGGATGGCAGCCTGTCTCTTCTGGAAGCACCAAGCCAGAGTATTCATCATTACACGTCGAATAGTCACAGACCACCCGGACAATGGCAGCACGGCGGGGCTGGTCTTGTGTCAACAGCCTCGGATATTCAACGGCTTGGCAATATGCTGCTCAATCGGGGCACACTCGATAAGGTGCGCATTCTCGCCCCTAGCACCGTTGATCTCATGACCACCAACCACCTTCGGGCCGATCTACTGCCGTATTACTTCCCGAATGCACAGCCAATCTACGGCTATGGGCACGGTCTGGGTGTCCACACATTAATGGATCGTGGACTGGCGGGAACGCCTAGTGCAACTGGAGAATACTGGAAGGATGGTGGTTCTGGAACTTTGCTCTGGGTTGATCCCCATTATGAACTCGTGGGTACAGTTTGTTATCAGCTAGATCCCTTTTGGATTTACCCGATCTTTGCAGCGACCAAAGCACTCACATATCAGGCAATACTGGCTTAGTTATGTGAATCGTAGACGAGGGTTTTTGAGAGTACGCGCTAGAAACGTCGCTCAGGAATCCCCGGTACAAAGTAGTGTTCAAGGTTCATATAGTATTCCAGTGGTCGGGCTGGTTGCTCCTATTCTGGTGGGATAGCCTAGTTTGAAAACCTCTGGAAATGTAAGAAACAGGCATCGTGTCACCAGAGCGAGCTTCCTGCTCTTGTTAAAATCCCCAAAAGTAGCGGTGTGCGGGTCTTCGGCTTTATTATGCTCCATCACACCACCCATCGAAATGCGAGGTCTTCCTGCTGAATTGTTCCTGCCCTATTATGTGATTTTATAAGACGGATGTATGAATTTGCTATGAAATTATGGTTGAATAGCATAGGGGAAATAGCAGCCGAGTTTTATAATCATTCCCATCCCGACCCAGATGGTCGTGTCATTATGTGATCATCTATCTGTGAGGTCTCTCTTATGAAACTACGGCGCAATATTCTCGTATTCTTGCTCTTGATCGCTTCCTTGGCGGCCCTCTCGAAATGGAATTCACCCACCGTCCGTTCTCAAACCCCAATGGTTCAAAGAATTGAGTCGGATGCCATACAAGTGATGCGTATGGGAAACTGGGTTAGCCAAAATGCCAGCGGCGCGAGTGGCGGCAGCTATCTCTTCAATTCGCCCTCTCCACTCGGTGGGGAGGGGTCAGGGGTGGGGACGGCTTTGCAACTCGAATTCTCCGGCCCATCCATCGAAGTGATGTTTGTCACCGGGCCATCCCTCGGCACGCTGGTCATCAATGTGGATGACATCGTGCTGCGAACGGTCATCACCACCGCCGAAACGACGACCTATCAGCAATCCTCGCGCATTGATTACCTCAGCGACGAACCCCACACCCTGAAAGTTTATGCACAGGCGGGCGGCATCGTGGCGATTGATGCGTTTGTGATCCCCACCTCACCCCCCGCTGATGAAACCCATGCCTCCGGTCAGCCCCGTGATGGGTTGGGGTCGGGTGATTGGATGGCGACCTATGTGCAACTCTTTCCGACCGCCGCTACCTGTTCGCCTCCAGACTTAGACTTGATGAATTTGCCGTCCGGGTCGGTCAACATGGGGACGTATCCCACCGCCGAAATCAACTTTGATTGGAGTAACAACAGTGGCCCAAGCTATGTTAGTCCTACCATCGATCTGTTTGCCATCGAGTTCCGCCGCACTGTGACTTTCAGTGAAAATACCACGCTAACCATTAACCATATGTTTGATGATGGCATTCGCATGTACGACAACGGCACACGGTTTGTCAATCGGTGGGGGTGTGGTTTTGGTCTTTATTCAGTCATGCGGACTTTTACCGCCGGGACCCACGAACTGGTGGTTCAATATGTTGAGAATACTGGGTCAGCCAATATTGTTGTTAGCTTCCAAACCCCCGTATTGACGGCCACTCGTCAATCCGACACCCAGATTGACCTTGCATGGAATGATGTTTTGATGGGCGAGACGAATTATCGTGTGGAGCGTTCACCGGATGGCATCAGTAATTGGTCAGAAATCGCCACCTTGCCCGCCACAACCACCACCTATCAGAACATAGGGCTATCTTGCGGCACGTATTATTATCGGGTGCGCGGTTATTTCAGCGGTAGCAGTTCCTATTCGCTCTATTCGAATGTCGCCAATGCTACCACAACGGCCTGCGCTACCGCCCCAAGCAATTTGACCGCCATTCCTCTCGACGACGGGCGCATTCAACTGAATTGGATAGACAACGCCAGCGATGAAACCGAATATCGCCTTGAACGCTCACCGGATGGCCTCAACAATTGGATGGAAATCGGCATCGCCCCCGCCGACACGACCACCTATACCAACGTCAGCCTGATTTGCGGCACCCCCTATCATTATCGTGTGCGGGCCTATCGCGCCTCGGATATGACCTATTCGGCTTATTCCAATGTCGCCAACGCCACCACATCCGCCTGCCCAACGTCCTGTGCGCCAATTTATGGCATTGCGCGGGTGTCTGTACCGAGTAGTGGAGGGCAAGGGAATGACTATTCGAGTTATTCTGATCTATCGGCGGATGGTCGGTATATTGTATTCGAGTCGTCAACCAGTAACCTTGTACTGGGAGACACTAACGATGCCGATGATACGTTTATCCGGGATAACGTAACCTGTCAAATCTGGCGTGTTTCGGTGTCCAGCAGCGGCACGGAGCAGAATTTGTATCCTAATACAGATTTTGTAAGCATCTCCGCTGATGGGCGCTACGTGGCTTTTAAGTCCGGTTCAACCAATCTCGTACCGAACGATACTAATGGTCTTATTGACATCTTTGTACATGATCGGCTGTTGGGGCAAACACGGCGCATATCCGTAGCTAATGATGGCACACAAGCGAATGGCTCATCGGGCAATCCAGTGATTGCGCCGGGTGGGCGTTATGTGGTGTTCTATTCTGGGGCAAACAATCTTGTGCCCAATGACACCAACAGTCTCTATGACCTGTTTTATTATGATCTTCAAACGAATACCCTCACACGAGTGGCAATCAGCGGGTTTACAGACTGGGTGACGCTCACCAGTTATGTGGACTTGTCCAGTGATGGGCGCTATATTGTATTCTCTTCGCCACTAAACACAGTGGTTGCGGGGGATACCAACAATGTGAATGACGTATTTCTCTATGACCGTGACACCAACCAAGTGACCCGCATTTCGTTAGGCATGGGAGGGGCGCAAGGCGACGGTCATTCTACTGCCCCATCTCTTTCAGAGGATGGTCGGTATGTGACGTATGTGTCTGGTGCGACGAACCTTGTCCCTAACGACACCAATGGCTTTGGCGATATTTTTGTCTATGATCGTCAAACAGGTCAAACATCGCGGGTATCCGTATCCTCCACAGGCCAGCAGAACAACTATTCCTCAGAATTCCCTGTTATGTCAGGCAATGGGCGATATGTGGCCTTCACGACTCCCGGTACCACGCTTGTGATGGGGGATACCAATAGCTGCGGGTTCCCAACAGGTTGTGTGGACGTATTTTTGCATGACCGCCAGACAGGACAAACCGTGCGCCTATCCGATTCCAATATGGGCGAACAGGGCAATGATCGCTCATTGTGGCCCTCCATATCGGGCGACGGGCATTATGTCGGTTTTTATTCGCTGGCGACCAATTTAGTGGAGGGCGATACCAACGGGTACGTGGATGTAATGATGGTCAATACCAATCGCGCCTTTGCCTCGGACACGCTGGCGATCGTCAACCCCGCCACCCGTTCGGCCAATCTGCTTGAAACGCTCAATAATCCCCCGGCCCCCACCGACTACACCCAATTTGCAACGGGTTTTCCGCATGGCACAGGTGGGCGTTATGTCACTGGCGATTGGAACGGTGACGGCCTTGATACGCTTGGGGTCTATTGGAATGGCGCGTTTTTCTTCACCAACGATTATGGAACAGGCGGCACATGGGGCGGGGTCTGGTTCGGATTGGGCGGGCAGCCTGTCGTGGGGCGCTTTGATGCCAATGTCAATCACGATTGTTTGGGCGTCACCGACTCCGGCACATGGGTTAATGGCGACACCTATTTCGCGCTCTATTTCACCTGCAACCTGACCAGTGGCCCGACTCCGCCCCTGACTTTCCAATGGTTGAGCATCCTCCTGCCCAATTCGCAGGGCTTTACCGGAACTCATCAATTTGTGGCGGGCGATTTTGATGGCGACGGGGTGGATTCGGTGGCGGTGCGGCGCGGCGGTTTTATCGCATGGACGAACATACCCCCCACCACCCTGCTGTCACAATTCAATCTGGCGCAATACATCGGCGCTCCCGGCACAGGCGATGAAGGCAAAGTCGTGGTCGGCGATTGGGATTTAAATCAGGTGGATTCGTTCGGGCTGGTCTATCAAAACGGCATGTTCTATCGGCGCAACGATGTTGAATGGAACAGCGGGGTCTACATTTTGCAGCAGTTCACGCCATTGGTCGGCACGCCGTTTGATGTGGCAAGCTGGCGACCAAACTGACCTGAAAACGCGATTTCAAAGCGGCGCAACTCACGCCGTTTTGTTTTTCACGGAAATTTTAAGACGACCAACCATTACAGATGTAGTCCGTAACGGTTCAGGCGATGTCGGGGTGCGCGGGCTCGAACCGCGGACCTCTGCGTCCCAAACACAGCGCGCTACCAACTGCGCCACACCCCGAAAAGATGAAGTATGCCAAAAAATTATAGCATACTTTCTTTAAAGATAATTGCTACCCACCGTGCCGTGTGACCGCGTGGTTTTGAACCTGCTTTCGCAGGTCGGGGATCGCGCCGGTAACTTTGTCGTGACCGAAGTCGGACATCATTCCCGCGATATTGACCCCCATATGTCAGGGTGTTGGTCCAAAACTTGTTGCGACATCACGTACACAGCAGGTTACTGTCGTTTATATCATGCCGCACAAGGGTTTGTAAAGGGTAGGCTCGTTAAAGTTTGTTGAAATAGGCATAACCTCATCCTGACAAAGTACCGAAATTTATCTGGAAAATTTGGTGAGTTCGTGGTAACATTACAACACATATTGTGCGGGCATGGTGTAGTGGTAACACAATAGCCTTCCAAGCTCTTGTCACGAGTTCGAATCTCGTTGCCCGCTTAGAACAATGACCTTTCTGATGAAGGGTCATTTTTGTTTCCACAATGCTTACGTATGGAAAAAAAACCGCCCTCAAAATCGTCAGCATTAACCAATTTGGCAAAGGTGACCGGGTGTTATATTGGTGATGAATGTAGCCGATTGGACATTTGGCGAGGGTGGGTTATTCTTTTACTCAAGCTTTATTTGAGATGCCGTGCTCCAAACCCCAAATTTAATTTGTTGATCTAAAGTGTAGAATCGGGGGTAATTACCTCGTACTGTCACGAATCAGAAAGGAACGTTTGTGGAAGCACCTGCCCAATATATCGAACTGAAGAGGCGCCTTGCTGAATTTTATGATCTCAATGGCGCGTCCGCCGTCTTAGGCTGGGATCAGGCAACCTATATGCCGCCGGGTGGGGCCGCCGCACGTGCCCGTCAAATAGGAACACTTGGCAAACTGGCCCAAGAAAAACTTACCGATCGTGCTATCGGCAATTTGTTGGATGAACTGCGACCATATGAGGCTAGCCTTGCTTATGATTCGGATGAGGCCAGCTTTATCCGGGTGGCCCGCCGCAACTATCAAATTGCCACGCTCATCCCACCGTCGTTTGTCGAGGAAATTTCCAACCACACCGTCATGGCCTATCAAACATGGGCTTCAGCCCGACCCGAAAATAACTTCGCTGCGGTGCGTGATAATCTAGAAAAAACACTTGACCTCAGCCGACGCTACGCCGAATATCTTAAACCGATGGACAGCAGTTATCGGCATATCATGGACGCGCTGATTGATCTACCAGATTATGGAATGCGGGTTGATACGGTCAAGGCCGTTTTTGCTGAATTACGTGCTGCCCTCGTGCCGCTGGTTAAGGCCATTAGCGAGAGCGAACCTGTAGACGATTCCTTCCTCTATCAATCCTTCCCCGGCGATAAGCAGTTATCTTTTGCCAAAGAGGTCATTCAGAAATTTGGCTACGATTTCCAGCGCGGACGCCAAGACGCTACCCATCATCCGTTCGCTATTCGTTTTGCAGCAGGTGACGTGCGTATTACAACCCGCGTAGATGATAATCACTTAGGTGATGGTGTTTTTGCGACCTTCCACGAAGCTGGACACGGGATGTATGAGCAGGGCATCAATGTAGAATTTGATGCAACGCCGTTGGGTGGGGGTACGTCCGCCGGGGTGCATGAAAGCCAATCGCGCACATGGGAAAATGTCGTGGGACGCAGTTATGCGTTTTGGGAGCATTATTACACTCACCTGCAAAGCATCTTCCCCGACCAGCTAAAAAATATAACGTTGGAGCGATTCTATCGGGCCATCAACAAAGTTGAACCCTCCCTGATTCGCGTTAAGGCCGATGAAGTGACCTATAACCTGCATATCATGGTGCGTTTCGACTTTGAACTAGCCTTGCTCGAAGGCAAGTTAGCCGTCAAAGATTTGCCAGAGGCTTGGAATGCTCGCTACCAATCCGATCTGGGTATTACTCCGCCAGATCATAAAGACGGCGTGATGCAAGACGTGCATTGGTTCGCCGGATTGATTGGTGGGGTCTTTCAAGGCTATACCCTCGGCAATATTCTGGGGGCACAGTTCTATCAAACCGCGCTCAAAGCCCATCCTGAAATTCCGAGCAACATCGCGCAAGGCAAATTTGATACCTTGTACGGTTGGCTGCGTGAGAATATCTATCAACATGGCAGCAAATACAACGCGCCGGAACTAATTCAGCGAGTCACAGGTGGCACACTTGATGTTCAACCGCTGGTGCATTACCTCTACTCGAAATACAGCGAGATTTACAACCTCAACCTGTAAACGAATCACACATGGGGAAGAGTTTGCTAAAATTCTTCCCCATGTTGGGTTGTCACTGCGTTAAGAAGTGGTTCTAAACTCATACGAAAATAACCTTTACGGCTTTCCCACGACATCAAAGCACACGCACCCTCTATATAATGAAAATTAAGATAATCTTCTCAGGAGGGCGTTATGCGTATCAGAAAACTGGTTCTTACCCTTATTATTTGTCTTGCTGTCCTCGCCCTATTCCCTTCCCATAATTCAACCGCACAGGCGAGTGGCGCATGTAATGGGGTGCTGCACACCGTTCAAATTGGTGAAAACCTCTATCGTATTTCGTTGGCCTACCATGTTCCAATGGATGTAATCGCCAGCGCCAACGGCATCACCAACTATTCGCTGATTTATGCGGGTTCGGTGTTGTGTATTCCCGGCGGGACAAGCTATCCCACCACCACAACCAACACCTATCCGGGAGTAGTCGTCATTCCAGTTACCGTCACAACCTATCCCACCTATCCAACAACGCCTACTTACCCGACCTATCCCTCTTATCCAGCCTATCCAAGCTACCCCGGCTATCCGAGCTATCCTTCAATCAATTACCCGACATCTGGCCCCTATTTCGACCCCTGTATTTTGGGCCTAGAATGTCGACCCGATCAAACGCAGTACATGTATGTCAATGGTCGAGAAATCTGCGTAGCCGCCAAATACACCGCCAATGGCCTTGGCTGGGTGGAAACAGACCGCATTTGGTGCAATTGGATTGACGTGTTCCGTGCAGCCAATCCCGCCCCATGATTTCATTCAAATCGCCTCGCTAAAACTGCCATAACGCCAACTATCCCCTACCCTCATGGTCAAAATAGTGACATGGGGGTAGGGTGTTTTTGATGATAGATGTTCTTGAACGTTACTTGCGTCCTATCCCAAATTTCCCTACAGTTGTTTAGAATTTGTACGTGTGTTGTAAACCATTAAGCAGGAGGCCATGCCATGCCTGATAAGATTCGCATTATGATCGTGGACGACGTGGAAACCAGCCAAAAAGGATTGGCACGGCTACTCTCTTTCGAGCCGGATATGGATGTCATTGGTTTTGCTGGAACTGGGTCTGAGGCCATTGCCAAAGCCCAGATTATGAAACCGGATGTCATTCTCATGGACATTAACATGCCGGATATGGATGGCTTGGCGGCCACCGAGGAAATTACCAAACTCGTGGCCTGCTCAATCGTCATGATTTCCGTGCAAAGTGACCGCGACTACATGCGACGGGCCATGCAAGCCGGGGCTGTCGACTTTTTACCCAAACCGCCTTCCGCCGACGAACTTTATGCCACTGTCCGCAACGCCTATGAACGCCGCCCCAAGATTGTAGCAGGGTCGTCCACAGGTGAAATCACGCCCACCAGCAGCGGCCATATCATTGTTGTTTACAGCCCTCAAGGGGGGTCGGGTGTAACAACCGTCGCGGTTAATATCGCAGGTTGTTTATTGAGTCAACAAGATCGCACCGTGTTGGTTGATGGAAATCTACAATTTGGCGACGCGGCGGTGCATCTTGATGTGCGAACGGAACGCAACATCATCACATTAGTCCAAGCGTCGGGTGAAATTGACCCCGATTTGGTTGAAAACGTCCTATTGACACATGGCAGCGGCTTGCGAATTTTGGCAGCCCCACGTGGCCCTGAAGATGCCTCCGAAGTAACCGCCGAGCGCTTTCTCCAAATTGTCCAAATCCTCGCCAATCAATTTCGATATGTCGTCGTGGATACATCAACCCACTTGGATGGTGTCACCATAGGCTTGCTCGAACTTGCGGATGTAGCGGTAATCGTTGGCGTCCCAACCTTGCCTTCTGTCAAGAACATAAAACTTATCATGGAACTCTTTGATCAAAGCCCGGACTTTGACAAGGAAAAATTGGTCTTTGTCATGAATAAAATCCCGGTAGACAAAAAATCGGGGGCACTCAATCCAGAAGACATCAGCCGCAGCCTGCGCTTGCCCATCAAGGCTGTTATCCCTGCGCTCGAAAAACCTTTTTTGGAGTCGCTCAATCGCGGTGTGCCCGTGATTGTCAATCCGCGCCAATCGCCGGGGCGTGAACTTCAACAGCTAGGCGAAGAAATCAAAAAAATGGTGACAACCGCTGGAGTCGCTGAAGAAGTGGTTATAGACGAAAAACCTAAACCCCGCAAAGGTCGTTTTGGATAAGATCTAGTAGGGAAATTCGCGCATAAAAGCATCCAAAGATGGGCGACCCTGTGCGCTGGTTGCAACAAAAATCCATTGTTCGCGTGTCCACGCATAAATGACTCGCCCATCACTCAAGCCATACAGCGTATAGCTGGTGTTCTCATCCAACAGCAAAAATTCGGGCGGGGTTGTCAATCGCGCACTTGTCCCCATCTGCTCTACAAACGCCATCGCGCTCGGCTTATCAGTGGCATAATAGATATTCAAGATAATCGCCGCGTTGTCGGCATCGGTATAGATACCCGTAACGCCTGCCGCTGTATTGGCTTGCCCGCTCACCGAACTTCGTTGAAATTTGCCAACTTGCTCCGGGCCAGAATAGATGTTAGGGTCTTCATTTGGGAACGGTTTCCCCGGTGAAAAATAGGGGCCGGGGTCAACGGCGGTACGGGTCGGTTGGGGTCGAGGTGTCGGAACGGATGAAGCCGATGTATTGCTAGAGGAATTCTCAGTTTTCTCGGGGTCGGTGTCGTCTCCACAGGCGCTCAAAATCAAGGCTGCCAACAACACCAAGAGCATAACCAGATAGCGTTTGGAGTTCATGTGTGGCCCTTTTCATGGCTTCACCCAATCAGAATCAACGCTACCATCCTACCCTTTTCTGGCACGCTGCACAAATACTTGGAATGGCATCGCCAAATGATCGGCCTGTGTGTCATTGCGTTTCAAAATTTCGGCGTTGGCTCGCTCAAAATCACTCAGTAGGGCGATGAGGGTATCTTCTTGGTCAGTGGTCGGCTCACCATTAAACTCGGTAACAATCGTGGCAATTTCGCCGCGTGCGATAAACACCCAGCACTTCGCCGCGACTTCAACCACCATAATGGGGTAATCCTGATTTTGGTTGAAGGTCTTGTGCTTAATCTGCTCAATCAATTTTTCCAGCAGGGCCTTAACCTTGCCACGTTCGGCAGTGATTTCACCCAGCGTCTCAATGCAGGCACTGGTGCGATTATGGTAAATAATCATGCCAACTGCTTTTGCTTGCAGGCGTTTACGGATCATCTGCGTTTTTTCGCCATCCAAAATCTCTGTCCAACCAGCAGGATCAGACTCTGCTAGTAGCAGTTTCACGCCATTAATTTGGGATTGATAGCGTTCATAGATGACATGGAATTGTTCGCGGTTCAGCTTGCCATCGGCAAAATCCACTACCAATTGCTCCATTTTCGAACGGGTTTCGGTGATGAAACTCCGCGCCTTGACCACAGCATTCTGCGAATTATCCACAATGGTATTCATAAACTCGTCCCTTGATGGCCCACAATCTGATGGTAATTTCATCATAACATGGAGAAGAATAAATTTAAAATTAATTCACAATAAATTTATAACTGCTATTTTCTTGGCGAACGAGGCGTGGCATGTTATTATCGCATGAGGGATTACCAAAAAATCGAGGAACCACGACATGCCCATTTCTGATGATCGCCTTTATGCCGATGGTAATGCCTATATTTTGGTGGCGGCTCACCAGACAGTTCGCCATGCCCTGCGTGAATGGAGTCACGGCACGACACGATGGGGCACACCCCGCGAATGGTGGTGGTTAGTCATTGAGCATGACGGCCCTCATTTCACAGCAATTCCCTTCGAACAACTGCGTGATCTACTGAGCCAAACCGGATCACTGATTACGATGGATACCCGCCTTGCTGATCTACCCGAAGCCCTGCCGCAATCCGATAGCTGGCAGCTTAAGCCGGGAATCATCCGTACCAAGACCGTTGATAAAATCACCACGACCACCACAACCGCACTGCAACAGGCCGAAAACAGCCCCGGTCAGCTTTTGGTAGTGACATCACAGGGGCAGTGCGTGGGGATTATCAGCAAGCGCAGCCGAAGTTTTGCGATGGCAACGCTATCTTTACTTAAAATGATCGAGCAAGATGAAAAGAAACAACCCACTTCCGACCCTAAATCCGCCTCCGAACAGATAGAAGGCCAAAAAAACGATTAGGGCAGGTTAGTTTTTTGATGACTTACGGGGTGGAACAATTTTAAAACATCTTTGAAACCGCCTCACAACTTGACATGGGTTGTCAAATGTGAATAAAATAAAGTTAGCGTTCCATTGAATTCAATAAGTCGCGTTATGGTTTCTTAAGGGTTTCTCTTGGATTATTATCGAATGAGACTTATGCCCGCCTCACAGTGAAACTGACAAAAATTAGTCATTCGTCATCTATTTTTAGGTCAGACGGCTAAATTGGGTCAACATAAAAAATGTAAAATGAACTATATACCTCAATATATTTCGTTTATTTGACTAAACCCAACAGGAGGGGATTCATGCCCGAGTTCTCAAAACCCAAGTATAGTAAGCTCGGTTCAATTGTGTTGATTCTCCTACTTCTGCTGCTTGCTGTCACAGGCTGCAATGATGATGACAAAAAAGACGAAGATTCCTCTAGCTCCGGTAACGAAGCAGCGGAAACATTCACAGTAGGGCTTTTGCTCTCCGATTTAAGTAATCCGTTTTTTGTCTCAGTTCAAGAAGGCGCTCAAAGTGCCGCTACTCGCCTCGGCATCACGCTCGTGGTTGAAGACGCCAAGAATGATGTCGCCACTCAGATCACCCAAGTACAGGCCTTAATTGCCCAACCCGTCAACGCGCTCTTAATTAATCCGGTGGATGGGGATGGTATCGTTCCTGCGATTGAAGCCGCCAATGCTGCTGGCATTCCGGTTTTCACCATTGATCGTAGTGCTTCCAGTGGGGACGTAGTTGCCCACATTGCTTCCGATAACGTAGCAGGTGGTGCAATGGCCGCCGAATATCTGGCGACGAATATCAACAGCACAGGCAAAGTCGTCGAGTTACAAGGGATTGAAGGAACATCAGCGGCACAAGATCGTGGCAGCGGGTTTAACGAAAAAATCGCTACCTACGCGGACATCGAAGTCATTGTGCAGCAAACCGCTAATTTTAGTCGAGAAGAGGGCAAGACCGTTTTTGCCCAAATTCTAGCCGATAACCCCGAAATCACGGGCGTTTTCGCACATAATGATGAAATGATCATAGGAGCGATTGAAGCCGCCAAAGAAGCCGGTCGCGCCGCTGACATCAAATTTGTGGGCTTTGACGGCACCGAAGGCGCTATTACCGCTATTGACACTGGTGAGCTTTTGGCGACTATTGCCCAACAGCCAGCCGAAATGGGCCGTATTGGTGTCGAGACCGCCGACACGGTGCTCAAAGGCGAGACCGTTGCAAGTTATATCCCGGTGGATCTTGCTGTAATCAGCCGTTAGGCGTTTATAATATGGCGTAAACGCAGTGCAATTCATTTTGTTGGGAGGCAGTAATGCGATTCCGATTTTCAATTAGGCAGCGTATCGCTCTGATCTTTACATTGCTTGTGCTGCTGCTGCTGGTCACAGGTGCTATTGCACTGCTATTTACGCAGTCAGCTGAGAATACGGTTGATGACATTCAAAATGGCTCGAATGATGTCAATCAAGCCGACGATCTGCGTGTCAGTTGGTTGAGCATGGCCTCAACCATTGACCGCTTGTTGTTAACCCGCCAGATAAGCCTTATTGACACCAACTTGGCTGGTAATCGCAGCGACTTTGAAGCCCGGTTGACCAATATCCAGTCTGAGACATTAGGCATCAGCACGACGACACAGCAGGAAAATGACCAACTCACCCAAGCCGTTGGGGAATTAGGTACCGAATTGCTGTCCTATGTGGATGAGGTCATTAATCTAGTTCGGGATAGTGAATGGACCCGCGCTCAAAGTATCCGGCATACCGATCTAGCCTCGGTGGAACGCCGCTTTCTCACCGACGTAGATAGCTTGGCCCTCAATGTTTCTACCGACGTATCCGAATCAATCAGTCAGTCAACCAATACCCAAAATGACTTCCGAACGTTCGTGATTGTGATCTCGGTGGTTGGGGTAATCATCGCCCTGATTGTTTCGATTATCACGACGCTCAGCGTTACCCGTCCCCTCGCCAACCTTATCAATACCGCCCGTGAAATTCAGACGGGTGATTTTTCGAAGCGCGCCGAAGTCGCTGGCAGAGATGAACTCAGTGACCTAGCCCAGTCATTCAACAGCATGACCGAACAACTGCAAAGGTCAATTACTTCTCTCGAAGAGCGCGTCCAAGCCCGTACTCGTGAACTTGAGGCCGTTTTTGCCGTTAATACCCAAGTGGGTACGATCCTTGAAGTAGATCGCTTGTTACAAGACGTGACGGATATGATTAAGGAACGTTTTGACCTCTATCATGCCCATATCTTCCTGTACGAATCCAAAGACGAAGCGCTCATATTGACAGCAGGGGCGGGCCATGTTGGTCGCCAGATGGTGCGCGAAGGCCGTGTTATCAACATCAACAACCTGCGCAGTCTCGTAGCACGTGCGGCCCGTACCCGTGACGGGGTGGTGGTCAACAATGTGACCGAAGCCGTGGACTTCTTGCCCCATCCGTTACTCCCCAATACCCGGTCTGAATTGGCCGTGCCACTGGTAGCGCGTGGTCGTCTATTAGGTGTATTGGACGTCCAAAGTGTAGAGTTTGACCATTTTACGAATGAAACATTATCATTGATGGAAATCCTAGCAACTCAGGTAGCCATTGCGCTGAACAACGCGACCTTATATGAAGTAGCGGAACGCACCAGCCGTCGTGAGCGCACAATGGGTAATATTACCCAGAAGATTCAGACTGCTGTAAGTATTGATGAAATTTTGCAGGCCACCATTCGTGAGCTTGGCAAAGCATTACGAGTGCCACACACCGCCATTGAACTTCGCCTGCCGGAAAATATCTCTGTGACCGGCGACGATTCAGAATATCCCATGACAGAGCGCGAGGCAGAAAATGCCTAAACAGACAAATGCTTATCGGCGTCATTGCTTAAATGAATTTCCGCTATCAGCAGTATATGGGAAGCACGTAGTCATCAAATTGGGAAAGAAGTAACTCTATGAAAGCAACTCGTACTCCAACCGAGAATCAAGGCAGGCTCCCACTCTGGCGACAATTACGTTGGAGCTTGGTGCTTTCTTATATCTCGTTGGCGGTGCTGCCTATCATCATCATCAGCGCCATCTTGATTCAGCAAGCAAGCAACCAAGCTGAAAAGCAGGTGTTGAACCAGCTTGATTCGGTTGCCACCTTGAAGGAACAAGAACTGCGCCGCTGGTTAAGCGATGGGCAGAACGAACTCGAATCTGCTATCGGCGATCCTGTGCGCAACCGAAACATCTTTCAATTATTGGCTGACCCGGACGCTAATCCTGAATTACAAACAGCCGTCAATGAAGCATTGCTAGCCCAGAAAAACATTACCGACCACTTTCGGGAATTTATTCTATATACGCCCGAGGGTCGCATTGTGGCAGCTTCCGATGACACGCAACTTGGCAAAGTGCTGACCCTGCAACCGTATTATCAGGGCAGTATCGCCTCGGCAACCCACATCCAACCCCCCTATTATGAAATTGGGAGCGGGGAGTTGACGATGTATGAAACAATCCAATTGAAAAATGACGACGGTGAACTGGTTGGCATCGTAGCCGCCCGCCTCAATCTCGACACTTTGAACGAAATTATGACCGAGCGCGGTGGTTTGGGTGAAACGGGTGAAACGTATCTGGTCAGTCTCGAAAATAACTTCTTCCTAACCGACAGCCGCTTTCAAGGTTTTGAGCGTACCCGTGCCTATCGCAGTCAGGGGATTGACCAAGCCCTACAACAACAGGATGGTTCAGGTCAATATATTGACTATCGTAATATTGATGTTTTTGGCGTATATCGCTGGATCCCATCATTGCAGGCCGGTCTTCTGGCGGAACAGGACGTTGAAGAAGCGTTACAGGCTGCACGCCAGTCCCGTAATACCTCGATATTGATCGGGGTGATTGCCACACTCATCGCCGCAGGCACCGGGTTCTTCTTGGCAACCCGCCTATCTCGCCCCATCAGTTATCTCACAGCCGTTGCAAGCCGCTTGGCTTCCGGTCAATTACATCAACGTGCAAAGATGGAGCAACACAACGAAGTGGGGGTCTTGGGACGCACCTTTGACCAAATGGCCGACCAATTGGAAGGCTTGATTGGTTCATTGGAAGCCCGGGTGTCCGAGCGTACCAAAGACGTTACGGCCACATTGGAAGTCGGGCGTTTGGCGACCAGCCTCTATGGGCGTGAGGACTTCTTGCCGAGTATTGTAGACTTCATTCGTGACAGTTTCGATCTCTATTATGTGCAGGTATATCTCCTAGACGAAGCTAAACGGTTTGCGATTCTGCGGGCAGGCACAGGCGATGCTGGTCAGCAGTTGTTAGCTCGGCGGCATCAATTGGACATGAACGAAACCTCGTTGGTGTCACGTGCCGTCGCCACTGAGCAACCAGTCGTCGTGGTTGACACGCGCAATAATCCCGACCACAAACCCAACCCATTGCTGCCCTTAACCCGATCCGAAGCCGCTATCCCGCTTGTGATCGCAGGCGATATTTTGGGTGTACTCGACATGCAGTCCAACGCAGAAGGCACATTCTCCGGCGAAAATCTGCCCGCCTTCGGTGCGATGGCGACCCAGCTAGCAGGTATTCTGCGTGCTACCCGCGCATTGGAAGAAACCCGTGCTGCGGTGAGTCGTGCTGACGATATTAACCGCCGCCTAACCCGCCAAAACTGGGAAGGTTATCTTGCCAGCGTAGCGCGTGGTGAGGCCATCGGTTTTGAATATGACCTAGAAGACCCGAAACCCTTAGACCCGGATATAGCAGTTACCGAGATGATGCGTCAGGGGGACGGGCAAAGTTATGCCCTACAACCCATTACCCTGCGTGGAGAAACTATTGGCAATATTCTCGTTCGTGAAGATCGCGAGCGTGAATGGACCGAATACGAAATATCCCTACTGCGTGAAGCCGCTGAACTTGTGGCCCAAGCCACCGAGCAGTACCGCACGGTAGACGAGACCGAAAAACGCGCTAATGAATTGGCAATCGTGGCCCAAGTGAGCGCGACGGCAGCCACCATTCAAGATTTGGACACCCTACTCCAAACGGTAGCTGACCTTACCAAGAACGAATTTAGACTATACCATGCCCATATTTACCTCCTAAGCCCCGACCGAAACTTCCTGCTGCTGGCTGCTGGGGCTGGCGAACCGGGCAAAGTGATGAAAGCCAGCGGTCACCGAATTCCCCTTAAACAAGAATTCAGCTTGGTAGCACGTGCGGCTCGTTCTCGACGTGGCGTTGTATCCAACAACGTTGCCGATGCACCCGACTTTTTGCCAAACCCGCTTTTGCCTGCCACCAAATCTGAATTAGCGATTCCGATGGTGGCTGGCGATGCCGTGATCGGGGTGCTGGACGTTCAAGATGCTATCGTCAATCGTTTCACTGACGAAGACCTACGGGTGTTGACCACACTAGCCGACCAATTGGCAGTTGCTATCAATAACGTGCGCCAATTTGAAGCGACCCAGCGACGTTTGAAAGACGCCCAAGCCGTCAACCTCATTAATGAATTCCTTCGTTCAGCATTAAACGACGAGGAAGCACTCGAAAACGTACTACGGGTGCTGATTGAAGTGCTCGGCCCCGATAACAGCGTCTATTCTGCCTATAATCGTGAGCGACGGCTCTGGCAAGGTGTGGTTGGCGCTGGGATGGGCATGACCAGCGAATTGGCAAAGAATTTCCAAGACCCTGCCGCCGCTTATCCGCATGGGCTGGAAGCCATTGAGAAACGCAAAGTTGTGGCAGTCAACAATGCCCGTGCCTACCCTGACTTCCCGGTTTCAATTTTGGAAACCATCGGCATCAAATCCGTTATGGTCATTCCGTTGGTTATTGGTAACGTCTCCATCGGGGTTATCTTCCTCAACTACAATACCAATTTACACTTCTTCACGGATGAGGAAATCCTACTGGCTGAAAACATTGCCAGCCAACTCTCGCTGAGTTTGGAACGGCGCGAGGCTGAAGCCCAAAATCAACTGATTTACGATACGGGTCGTACTTTGATCGCTTCCCGCAACGTACAAGAGTTGTTGGAGGCCTTTGCCCGTCCCATTCTCAAAAATCATGCCGGGAACGCCAGCCTGTTGTATTTTGACAGCAAAGACCCCGAATACCTTGATCTAGTAGCATCGTTTAGCACCTCTGACCAAGTGATGACAATGCCTATCGGGACACGTCTTCGCCTAAGCGATCTGAATGCTGGAAACGTCACCAATACAACCTCTGCCCAGTTAATTCCTGATCTCGCGGATTCGCGTTATGGCCTGCCAAAGAATTTTGTTGAGGCCCTGAACGCTTTTGGTATCCATGCCTATGCCAGTATCCCGTTATTGTCCGGTCAGCGGAGTATCGGGATAATTTCATTGTCATGGCCCGAATATCACGAGTTTTCGCAACAAGAAATCCTCTACTACGACGTGTTCCAATCTCAATTGAGTGCGTTGGTTGAGGTGCGCCGCTTGTTTGAAGAAACACAACGGACAGCCCGCCAATTGAACACCGTGTTGGGTGCGGTGCCCGTCATTCTGTTCTCATATGACCAAAATGGCGTGTTCACCCTATCCGAAGGGTCGGGTCTTGAACCACAGGGCCTCAAATCGGGTCAATTGGTTGGGACATCGGTGTTCGATTACTACCAAGATAACCCAGCCGGACTGCAAGCTACACAACGAGCATTACAGGGCGAGGCCTTTGTCGCCACCATCGAAATTGGTGACGTGATTTATGAAACCCGTTATGCGCCTATCTATGACGAAACTGGCGCGGTAGCAGGCACGATCGGTCTGGCGATTGACACCACCGAACGTGAACGGTTGCTGCTCGAACTTGAGCGCAACGCTACCCTCCTCCGCAGCGTGTTGGACACCACACCCGACTGGATTTTCGTGAAAGATCGCCGCTATCGCTTCATCTTGGTCAACGAAGGGTTTGCTAAGAATCTCGGTAAGACGGTCGAGGAAGTTACAGGCAATGACGATGCCGGCATCGGAGTTCCCGACGAGTTGATTTATGGCAATCCGGATAAAAATATTCGTGGCTTCCGCGCCGATGACGACTACGTGTTGACCACCGGGCAAGCGATTCATAACCCATATGATGTGGTGCAGTTTGCTGATGGCACCACCCATATCATGGATACGCAGAAACTGGCGCTGGTGGATGAAAACGATCAGCCCTTCGCGGTACTCGGATTCTCCCGCGATATTACCCAGCGTATCCGTACCCAACAGCGCGAACAATTGGCGACTGAATTGGGTCAACAATTGGCGGCCTTGCTCAATACCGCCGACTTGTACACAGAAACAGTCAATAGTCTAAGCGAAATGTTGGGCTACTATCACGTTCACATCTACACCTACGAAGCCGATACCGATAGCTTAATTGTGGCCGAGGGTCTAGGCCACGCAGGCGCGTTTATGAAGAACGAACGCCATCGTATCTTAATGGATGCAGACCGCAGTTTGGTGGCTCGTTCAGCGCGTGCCCTCGAGCCGATTATTGTGAATGATGTTCAGGAAGACCCGAATTTCCTACCCAACCCGCTGCTGCCCTATACCCAAAGTGAAGTGGCAATTCCGCTGTATCAAGGCCAATCGCTCATCGGCGTCTTGGACGTACAGCACAACGTGCCCAACGCCTTCAGTCCTGAAGAAGTTGCCACGTTGCTGATTATCGCTAACCAATTGAGCGTGTCTATCTCGAACGTGCGCCAATTCGAACGTGCAGAGAAGCGCGGTAATGAACTCGAAGTGGTGTCCGACCTAAGCGCAATCGCTACCACAATTTTGGATCAAACGGAACTACTGCAAACAGTGGCCGACCTCACCAAAGAGAGTTTCGATCTCTATCATGCCCATGTCTATCTTCTGGATGACGCCCGCCAATATCTCCAACTTGCCGCCGGTGCTGGTGAAGTGGGTCGTATTATGGCGGCTGAACGTCGCAAGATTGCCTTACAGCATCCACACAGCTTGGTCGCCCTTTCTGCCCGTAATGCCGAAGGTGTGATCTCCAACGACGTAACCGAAAGTGCCGACTTCCTGCCCAATCCGCTGCTGCCCGATACGCGCTCTGAAATGGCAATCCCCATGATGGTCGCTGGTGAGGTCATCGGGGTGTTGGACGTTCAATCTGAGCAAATTAACCGTTTCAGCAACGAAGACCTAAACATTCAAACGGCTCTGGCCTCGCAATTGGCGATTGCCGTCACCAACGCTCGCGCCTTTGAGGAACGGCGTCGTGCCGAGGCATCGCTGGCGAAACGTGCGGCTGAAATTGAGGCGGTGGCGCAGGTAGGTATCGCCGCCAGTACCATCTTGGACGTGACCCAACTGCTGTTCACGGTGTCCAATCTGGCAAAGCAGCGGTTCAATCTTTATCATGCCCACATTTACCTGCTAGATGATCTCGGCCAAAATCTGGCTTTGGCGGCTGGCGCTGGTGAAGTTGGTAAGCGTATGGTGGCAGAGGGCCGGACGATTTCAATAAATCAATCTACCAGCCTTGTTGCCAGTGCTGCCCGCAGCGGTGAAGCCGTCATTGCAAATGATGTGATTCTCAATGCGGACTTCCTGCCTAATCCCCTGCTCCCGGATACACGTTCCGAAATGGCCCTGCCGATGATCGTCGGCGGTCAGGTGATCGGGGTGCTGGACGTCCAAAGCGATCAACTCGACTACTTCAGCGCCGATGACGTACAAGTGCAGTCCACACTGGCCTCCCAATTAGCCGTCGCGGTTGCAAATGCGCAAGCCTTCCAAAGCGCGGATGAACGGGCTAAAGAATTGGCGCTGGTAAACGAACTTGGCGTAGAAATCACCTCTATTCTCGATCCTACCAAGTTGGTAGATCAAGTGGGTGAAGAGGTGGCGCGTTCCTTCGATCTGTACCACATCCACATTTTTGTAGCCGATGAGAAGGGACAGGAACTGCTGCTGGCAACCGGAAATGGACGTGCCCCCTGCCAGCATGTCAATAGAGACTACCGAATTCGGCTCGATGAAGAAATGAGCCTTGTCACCCGTGCCGCTACCGAACGCCGCAGTCAGGTTGCCAATAACGTCCGTGAGGAACCCTATTTCCTCTCTAGCCCCTTCCTGCCAGAAACACGCTCTGAAATCTGCTTGCCGATGGTCGTCGGTGATCAACTCATCGGTGTCATTGACATTCAGTCGGACGTATTGAACCGTTTCAAAGATCAAGATGTCCTCATCCTATCAACATTGGCCTCGCAAATCGCCACCGCCATTTCGAATGCGCGTGCCTTCCAAAACGTGGAAGCGGCCCGTGCGGAAGTCAGCCGTATCTTCAACCTCTCGGCTGAAATGATCGGTAGCGCTGGCTTTGATGGCTATTTCAAGAGCCTGAATCCGGCGTGGACAAGAACACTAGGTTGGTCACCCGACGAACTGATGAGCAAACCCTTTGTAGATTTCATTCATGCCGAGGACAAGCAGCACACGCTGGATGAATTGGCAACCGAAATCGAGCGACATGCGACCTCGGTTTCGTTTGAAAATCGCTATCTGTGCAAGGACGGCACGTATAAGTGGATTTCATGGAATGCCGTTCCGATCTTGGATGAAGAAACCACCTATTTCGTGGCCCGTGATGTCACCGAACAGAAAGTGGCTGAACGTCGTGAGCGTCTTGCCAACGAACTCGGTCAGCAGTTGAGTGCCTTGCTCCAAGAAGAGGAACTGCTCAAGGAAACAGTGGAGCAGCTAACCCAAGCCTTTGGTTACTATCACACCCAGATTTACCTGATGGATGAAGAAGGCAAACGCCTTGTCCTACGTGAGGGTGTGGGCCGGGCCGGTGAGATGATGAAGCAGCAGAGCCACAGCATCCCCCTACGTGCCGAACGCAGTTTGGTGGCGCGGGCTGGTCGAACAATGCAACCAGTGGTTGCCGAGGACGTAGCCCTCGACCCGAACTATTTACCCAACCCCTTGCTCCCCTACACCCGTGCCGAAGTTGCCATTCCGGTATTTGCAGGCGATCGCCTGATGGGAGTCTTGGACGTACAGCATAATACCCCCAGCTTCTTCGATCCGGGGCAGGTGCGTACCTTGCTTGTGGTTGCAAGCCAGCTAGCCGTCGCACTCTCGAATGCGGAACTCTATGCCGAGCAGTTGCGGGCAACCGAGCAGTTGCGTGAACTTGACCGCCTAAAGAACGAATTCTTAGCCAGCATGAGCCATGAACTCCGTACCCCGCTTAACTCGATTATCGGGTACGCGGAAGTCATTTTGGATGGCTTGGATGGGCCGCTAAATGACGAGATGGAAGAGGACGTTCACTCCATTCATCAAAGTGGCAAGCTCCTACTAAGCCTCATCAATGACATCCTCGACCTTGCCAAGATTGAAGCCGGTCAGATGGAATTGGAATATGAGCTAATGGACATTCCGGCATTCTTGGCAAAGGCTGTTGAAAGTTCGCAGATTTTGGTCAAGGACAAAGCTGTCGAGATGCGTTCCGAAGCTACCCGTGAGGTACAAGAACTCGATCAATTTGAGGCTGACCCCATCCGTTTGCAGCAAATTGTCAACAACCTGCTTTCCAATGCCGCCAAGTTCACTGAACACGGTTCAATTACCGCCAAAGCCCATATCGAAAACGGCTCGGTGGTGATCTCGGTGGTAGATACAGGGATGGGGATTGCTCAAGATAAACTCAACATCATCTTCGAGCGTTTCCGTCAGGCCGACCAATCATCCACTCGTCGTGCCGGTGGTACGGGCCTCGGGCTTGCTATCACCCGCCAACTGATCGAAATGCACGGCGGCGACATCTGGGTCGAAAGCGAAATCGGCAAAGGGACAACCTTTAGCTTCAGCATCCCACTGGAACGACGGAAAGAACCCGCTGGCGATTAACCCAGTCGCATCCTTTCAAACGTAACATTCCGGGGCAGGCATCAACAACCTGCCCTTGTTATTTCCTAAGCCAGTAGTCGAATGTATTCAGCGAGTCTCACTCCCCAGAGGCTTGTCCGATATTCATTTTGGGATAATGTTCGGAAAACCGCATGAATAGGGACTTTGGGTAGAGGCGCAACATGTTGCGTCCATCCGAAGACGGTAGCTTTGGTGACTCAAATGGTCGGGTCTATGCGATTGCTGCCAGTTTCGGACAAGCCTCCCGGCCATTTGGCGGGGGGGGAGTCGAGAACGGCGTATTGAAGCCCCTCTCTAAGTGGAGAGGGGTTTGGGGTGAGGTAAACCGATTCACCCGTCGCTCGCCTATTTCGGTACATGGCTTAGCCCAGTTCATGCCGATTCAGCAACTGCTCTAGCAAATCTTTACCCAGCGGCGCGTTATGTTTTGATTTGCCGATGGGGTCTTGTACGGTATCTTGCCCCAACAGCGCATAGCCCACATTCAAATTGGCATGGCTCAAAACCTCAAGGTCATAGCCCCCCTCGGTCACAAAGATAATGCGACCTTCACACAACACTTGCGCGGTTTGAATCAGCCAGCGGGTCATATTGGCAAACATCGGCAGTGACAACTGCAAATTTGCCAATGGGTCACGCCAATGGGCATCAAATCCCGCCGATACCAGCATCAGTTCGGGCTGAAAACGCGCCACTGCCGGCAGGACAACCCGCTGATACAGGGTTTCAAAGGCTGCATCACCTGTGCCTGCGGGTAGTGGGATATTCATCGTGAAACCATGCCCCGCGCCGCTGCCAATTTCAAGAAGATCGCCTGAGCCGGGATAGAGGGGCGATTGGTGCGAGGAAATAAAATACACCGAGGGGTCATTATAAAAAGCATCTTGTGTACCGTTGCCATGATGCACATCGAAATCCACAATAGCCACTCGGCCAAATTTCGCTTGAGCATAACGCGCCGCAATCGCAATATTGTTCAGCAAACAAAATCCCATGCCTCGTGTCGGGGTGGCATGATGACCGGGGGGACGAATCGCTGCATAACCGTTATCAGCGCGTTTTTCCATCACCGCATCTACCACATTCAATAATCCCCCGGCGGCAATCCGCGCCAGTTCATAAGATTCCGGCAAGACATACGTATCCGGGTCAAGCCCGACTGTGCGTTCCTGCGAGGCAATCCATTTCAACACATCCAGATATTCGGCGGTATGCACGCGCAGGATTTCTTCTAGGCTGGCTTCGCGTGGCTCAACGTGACTGAAACTTTGAACAATGCCCGATTCCTCTAATCTCTTTTGGATAGCCGTCAGCCGTCCAGCATGTTCAGGGTGTCCGGGGAGGGTATGTTGGGCAAAGCGGGTATCGGTAAAAAATGCAGTGGTCATAATAGGTTGTCCAAAAAACAAAAAACTCGCCGTTGAAGCGAGTGTACATCAATTTATTGGGTGTGGCGACGAAGGGATTTGAACCCATAACCGTTGCCTTATGAAGACACTGCTCTGCCATTGAGCTACGTCGCCAAATATATTGAATAGCGGCAAAAAATTGTTGGAGATCGGTGACTTTTGTGTGAGTGGCGACGACTGGATTTGAACCAGTAACCAACGGCTTATGAGTCCGCTGCTCTGCCATTGAGCTACGTCGCCGACATATTTAGTATTATAGCGAAGGTGATTTTGGTGTCAATGCCTTGCTTTTGCCCAACGACCTAATTCACTATACTTAAAAAAGGTAATTTTTCTAAGGTATGGGACAAAAATATTGTGCGACACACTTCGCGTATTTTGATGGGAATACTCTTGATTTTTGCCAGTTCGTTGGCCTGTTCACTTTCGACTGCCACAGACGATCCACAGCAGGATATTGCACCTGCCAGCACCGACAATTGGGTTAGTTTCCAAGCCACCAATGCCAGCATCGGCGCTCCGCCCAATGACTGGTTATTGGTGCCTATCGTTCAAGGCGAGATTGACGCGCTGTTTGCCCAACTGGACGCCTTTGATACTTCTGTATCTGGCGTGTTTCTGGGTCTAGCCGGGGTCGCGGGGAGCAATGGTTATCATCTTGTCTTGATGAAACGGGATGGGACGGCATGGGTCACCGTCTATTCTGAGCCACTATCCCCCACCACGACATTTGATGGGTTTTTGACCACCGCCAAAGAAGATTGGGCGCGGCGCGGCATCCCGATATTAAGCGAGCGCGAAGTGAATTTGCCGATGGGCAAATCTGTTCGCCGTGAAATCGAAATTCCAGTTGGGCAGGCGACCCGCTGGCAAGATAGTTCTTCAACCGCAAGTCAGGCGCTTGACCGTCAATATCAATATATTCTCCCAATCGGCAGCGAAGTTTACACCCTGACTTTTGATGCCCAAGCCGCTGATTTTAACGACTATAAAGCCATTTTTCAGGCAATGGCACTTTCGTTTTCGGTTAATTGAAAGTGGCTCATATAGATTGGCTTCACTTGTGCTGCACACACTAGCGCACCTACAATGAATGCTGCAAGTTAACCTTTACGCTCCATTCAGAAAGAGACAAGGCGTGAAATCCAAACTGATGTTTCGACTGATGTGCTTGAGTCTGTTATTGGCAATAGCTTTGCCTTCAACTGTTTTAGCTTCTGAAAATTATCCAACCCTCGCTCGGCCTGCCCAAGATGGTGGCAATACGCTGACCTATGGAACTGAAGTAGCGGGTGAAATCACCGCCGAAGCCTTTGAACAGCTTTGGGCATTAGAAGCCGCCTCAGCCGACCGAATTGGGGTACGTGTCGAACGCACCGGAGGCAACTTGGTGCCGATGGTATCTATTATTGATGCGGCGGGAACTGAGATTACCTCTAGCTATGGCCCGGACGAAACCCAAGCCGCTAGCCAGATTGACAGCTATGAACTCCCAACGGCAGGTACTTATCAGGTGCGGGTCTATCGCCAATATGAGGAATCAGGCACCACAACAGGCACCTATTCGCTCAGTGTCAGTCTGTTCGCCACTGCCGAAGATAACCCCAACAACGTCACCCCGGTTGGTGAAGTGACCTATGATGCACCCGTTCAAGGCAATGTGACCCCGAACCGCTGGCGCAATGTCTATACGCTGCAAGCCGCCGGCGCCGATGTAGTGAGTATTCGGGCAGATCGCACCAGTGGAACGCTCGTCCCATATATTGAAGTGCTGGATGCCAACGGTGGCGTGCTGTCCGGTGGCTATGGCTATAGCAATGATGCCAATGATGCTGCCAGTGTCCAAGAAGTTGAACTCCCAAGCCCCGGACAATATAGCGTCGTCGTGACGCGCAATAATGGCTTCGATGGCCTGACAGTCGGCGGTTTTAATCTAACGGTATCTTTGCTTGGCTCAGGCGAAGATAATCCGGTTTTGTCGGGCAATGCCCCCGGTACAATTGCCTACGATACTCCTGCCACAGGTGAATTGGGCAATGCCATCTGGTATCAAGATTGGATACTCACTCCGACCTCAACCGATCGAGTTTCCATCAAGATGACCCGTACCAGCGGCAATCTGATTCCGCGTTTTGTCATTTTGGGCGGCAGTGGTCAAGAACTTTACACCGCCTATGAAGATTACTCCTATGCCCAAGCGACCATCGAGGACTACGGTTTTGATGTAGCAGGAACATTCACCGTGCGTGTGTTCCGTGCCGATGAAAAATTTGGCGCGACGACAGGCGGTTATGAATTAGTGGTGGCCCTAGAAGGTGCGGGTGAAGACAGCGAGACCATGCAGGGCTTTACGGGCACGATCTCTAAAGGCACACCGGTAACCGGCACAGTCACCAATGCCCGTTGGGCCGATGCGTGGACGTATGAAGGCGTCAGTGGTGAAGTCATTGACATCACGGTTGAGCGCACTGGCGGCACGCTTGTCCCCTTGCTGGAAGTCCGTGACGCCAATGGGCAAACCATCACCTCGGCCTATGTCGAAGATACAGGCGATCGGGCTGAGATTACTCGATTCACCGTCCCTACCAATGGACAGTATCGGATTGTCGTCGTTCGTAATTCGGAACAACATGGTCACACCACAGGCGAATATAGCCTGACGATTACGGATACAGTCGTACAATAGCCAATACCTATAAAAAGCGGTATTCTCATAGGGGCAACACTGCCCCTATTTTGTTTTCTTTAACAACCAATGGAACTATGCTCCCAACTCGACTCGAACTCAAAAATTTCTTGGCCTATCGCACCCCCGACCCCATTTTATTTGAGGGGATTCATTTAGCTTGCCTCTGTGGGCCAAATGGCGCGGGCAAGTCCTCTTTGTTAGACGCCATCACGTGGGTGTTATGGGGCAAGGCACGCGGACGCTCCGACGATGACTTAATCCATTTGGGTCAGGAAGAAATGCTGGTCACACTGGAATTTTTGCAGGGCGACGAACGCTATCGAGTCACGCGCAAACGCCGCCTCGGTGGGATGCGTAAAGATGGCTCACGCGGCGCAGGCACATCCACCCTCGATTTATTTGGCTGGGATGTTGAAGGCAACACCTATCGTGTCATCAATGAGCCGTCGGTGCGCCAGACCGAAAAGAAAATTATTGACTTGCTGCGTCTGGATTACGAGACTTTTGTAAATTCGGCCTTTGTGCAACAGGGCAAAGCGGATGCCTTTACCACCAAGACCCCCACCGAACGCAAACGGATTCTGGCCGAGATTTTGGGCCTTAATCAATGGGAGATGCTGGAAGAAAGGGCCAAAAAACGCCTACACGACCTTAATACCGAATTCAGCACTATCCAGATGCAGTTAGCCGACATGGAGCGCGAAATCGCCCAAGAGCCGCGCATTTTGCAGGAATATCAACTCGCCGATGCTCAATTAGAAGACCTGCGCGAAAAAGTGCATGAAGCCGAAGATCGGTTTATGGAGTTATCCGGGGCGGATGCTGAATTTACGGCGGCACGTTCTGAAAAACGGGCAGTCGAACATCAGATGGAAGAACGGCGGCGTAATATTGCCGAGGCTGATGATGCTATCCGACGGTCGGAGGAACGCCTACAACACTACCAGATTATTTTGGCCCAACGTGATGAAATTGAGCAGGGTTATACCCGCCTAAACGAAATCCGCGAAGCCAACCAAGCCCTGAGTGATGCCCTGCGTGTCCAACGTGATATTGAACAACGTATCAGTGAGCTAAATCTGCAAATTCAACACGCCCGTCAGCAGATTGAACTGGAAATATCCTCCGTGGAGACTTCCATTGCCGAAGCACAGCGCACGGTTGAAACAGGCGATGCCGTCTCCGCCGAATTAGAGAATATTTTTGGCGAGATCTATTTATTGGAGCAATCCGAAACCAGCCGTGACCAAATCCAGCAGGAAATCAATAGCCTCAAAGAGGAACAGGCCGGGCTTGGTGTGGAAAACCGAACATTACGCACCGAGATGAATGACATCAAAGAACGCCTCCAGATTATTGAACACACCACCGAGGCACTTTGCCCACTATGCCGCCAGCCGCTAGATGATACGCACCGTCAGCACTTGTTGGAAGATTTGCAGCAAGAAGGCAAAGAAAAAGGCGATTTGTTCCGCGCCAACGATGCCCGCATGAAAGAAATCAAGGAAGATATCGAGGACAAGCAGCGAACTATCCAAGACATCACCCAGATGGTCGCCCAACTGCCTTTCCTCCGCAACAAACGTGGCAGCCTTGAGCAGCAAAACCGCGATGCCGAGCTTGCCAATTTGCGTGTGCAGGAATATCAAGGCGTCTTAGAAAAATTGCAGACCCGCCTCACCAATCAGGATTATGCCCATGAGTTGCAATCACAATTAGGGGATGCCCAAGCCGAACGCGATAATCTGGCCTATGACCGCGACACCCATGACAATGTGCGGGCCATGTTAGATGAACTGCAAGGTTATGAAAAACGGGCCACCGAATTGGAATCGGCCCTGCAAAGCATCCCGCTAATTGAAGACAGCCTACGTGATGCCCAAGAGCGCAAAAACCGCTGGCAAGAATGGCTGACCCTTGATGAACAACGCCTACAAACGATTGAGCAAAATCTAGTGGCGCTCCAAACCCGCCTCGACGAAATGCACCGCCGCGAAAAGCTATGGAAGCAGCTTCGTACTGAGGAACGTCAGGCCATCGAAAAGCGCACCGGTCTAAAACAACGGCTTGCTTCAATTGATGACCTGCGCGAACGACAAAAAGCCCTAACCCACCGCCAACTCAGTTTAGGGGAACAACGCGGTGTCTATGAGCAGCTACGAAATGCGTTTGGTAAAAATGGCATCCCCGCCATGATTATCGAGGCCGCCATTCCCGAACTGGAAGAATCCACCAACCAGCTTTTGCACCGCATGACCGATGGACGTATGACGGTGCGCTTCGATACCCAGCGTGAGAAAAAGACAGGCGGCGTCGCCGAAACATTTGATATTTGGATTGGCGACGAGTTGGGGCAGCGCGATTACAGCCTCTACAGCGGCGGGGAAGCCTTCCGGGTCAATTTTGCGCTGCGGGTTGCCATCAGTCAGTTATTGGCGCGACGGGCCGGGGCGCAGCTTCGCACCCTATTTATTGATGAGGGCTTCGGTGCATTAGACGATATAGGCCGTGAGCGTTTAGTCGAGGCCATCACCGCCATTCAAGACGATTTCGACTTGGTGTTGGTCATCACCCATATTGATGAATTAAAAGAGGCGTTCCCGGTGCGCCTTGAGGTCGAAAAATCCCCACAGGGCAGTCGGATACGCCTCGGTTTGTAGCATCTATAAATTATTTTTCTTGGGCCTGTTTTTCCATTCGGGCGATTTCCTGCTGTACCAATTCGCGCCGCAAAATCTTACCAACGGCGGTACGGGGCAGGGCGTCTAGAAATTCATAACGGGATGGGATTTCGTAACGCGCCAATTTTTGGGCGGCAAATTCCATCAATTCTTCCTGTGTAACACTCATCCCCGGCTTGACCACGATCCATGCTTTCAAAGCCTCTTGACCGACTTTTTCGGGGTGCGGGATGATACCCACTGCGACCTCGGCAATGGCAGGATGAGCATTCAACACCTGATCCACCTGATTAGGATACACATTGAACCCGCCAATCAGCGCCATGTCTTTCTTGCGATCCACGATGTAAAAATACCCATCATCATCCATATAGCCCAAGTCGCCTGTCAGCAACCAACGCCGTCCGGTTTCGTCCTGAACAATTACATTCTGTGTTTCGGTTGGGCGCTCATGGTAATGCGACATCAACTGTGGGCCACTGACCACAATTTCCCCAATTTCACCCACGCCTAACTCGCGGTTGGGGTCAGATGCATCTACGATTTTGGCGATGGTGTCCGGCAGGGGTAATCCAACCGACCCGACCTTGCCACCCCCGTGTAATGGGTTGACATGCGTGGCGGTAGGGGCTTCACTCATACCATAGCCTTCGGTCAACTTGCCCCCCGTCAATTTTTCAAACATCTCTTTGGTAGGACGTGGCAGCGGTGCCGACCCGCTTAGGCAATGTTGAATCGAAGATACTTTATATTTACCGGATGCCACTTCAGGGTGGGCATTGATGCCATTATAAAGGGCTGGCACGCCATGAAAAATCGCGGGCTCATATTTGGTAATCGTATCCAGCATGTCATCAATATCGCGGGCATTCGGGACGATAATCATCGTGCCGCGTGTGGTCGCCGCCGTCGCAATCACCGAAATCATACCAAACACATGATAGAACGGAATTGCCGCCAACATTTTGACCCCCGGTGCTGAGGGTTCTGTACCCACCAGTACCGCATTTTGCTGCATAGTATTGGCGACAATCGCGCTGTGATTGCTAACCGCCGCTTTGCTTGGGCCAGTCGTGCCACCCGTATATTGGAAAATCGCCGGATCGTCTTTGGTCGGACGATGTTTGGGTTGCTGCCCCGCATATTTTTTCAGCAAGTCCGGTAAGGCATGGTCACCGGGTTGAATCTCGACACGATGCCCACCCTTTTTCTCTTTGGCGATACCAAACAAAAAGGCGGCGGCAGGTGGAAAGCCTTCTTTGATATTGGTGACAATGACCTGTTTCAGCGGCGTCTGGGCGCGAATCTGGCGGATAGCATTATAAAACAGACTAAGGGTAACAATGGCCTTGCATCCGCTGTCTTGCATCATTTCCGCCAAGCGAGCCGGGGGATAGGTTGGGTTTAAGCCCACCGCGACCATGCCCGCCCCTAATGTAGCAAACCACGCCACCACAAAAGCTGGGCAGTTGGGCATCAGCAGCGCCACCCGATCCCCTTTTTGCAATCCCAAATCATAAAATGCTGCCCCCAGCGCATCAGCCCGTTGTTTCAATTCGGCATAGGTCATCGTTTGGCCTATCCGACCCGCCACAGGCAGTACCGCCGAGGTAATGGTGGCAGGTGTATGGGGGGCACTTTCGGCGGCGCGGGTCAAAATATCCGCCACTGACCAATTGGGATAGGGTTCAAGCGTTTGGGGGACATAGGGGTCGTAATTTTTTAACCAGCGTTTTTCAGCGGCTACCGAACTCATCTAATTTTGCTCCTAAACTCTAATTTGGTTTCAAAATTGCCATGATTTTTATAATAGCATTATTCGGCGGAGATCGTTTTGCTGTAACCCCGTTCCTCCGTCGTAATCTCCATGCCTGCTTTGCGATAGAGATGTTGTGCGGCGGCATTATCACTGGTCGTTACCAACAAGGCCTGTGTCGCACCATGTGCCTTTAAATGCTGCAATCCCGTCCGCATTAGGGCCAATCCTAGCCCCTTGCCTTGATAGTCGGGGTGCGTTTCGACGTAATCAATCCACCCAATTTGCTTCCGACTGCGGAGCCATTCTTCGCGGCTGATGGAACATTCCAGATAGGCCACCATTTTGCCTTCGGGATTTTTAATCACCAAATGCTGATATTGCGGGTGATGAATCAATTCCTTTTGATGTTCCAGCAGCACCGCCGCAAATCCATACAGGGCTTGATATTCCGCCACCTCACTTACCGCCAATGGCGCGATTTCAAATCCGGTCGGCAGTACAGACGCCTCAACCGGGTTTTCCAGTCCACACCCCATATACACATTGTATCCGGTTTGGATGAGGGCCAACCCCCGATTCTCTAGGAGGGTAATATCTTGCTGGGTATCCTGCTCAAAGGGTACAACACCAACGGTTTGGGTCGTCTGCTGTTCACAGGCAATTTCAGTCAACCGCTGATTCGACCAGTCGAGTACCGCATCCATAGTCTCGGCGCGATTTTTGGCAGGATGGATGACACGCTCAAGGCCATACGCAGTGCTTTCGACACGGCGTTTGGCGAGCATCGCAAAGCCGATAATCTCCCCTTGTTCGTCTTCCCATACAGCGGCATCCCGTTTATCCCACCGGCGTGAACTGAGTAACAATTTCAAGCGCCATACCGTCGGATAGCGATAGACATAACCCGCCCCGCGATAGGTGAGCAGCAGATTGAGTACCTGTTCAAGGTCTGCTTCGATATAGCGTCGCATGTTCCGACTCCAATTTTCTAGCTTCGTTACCCGCCTGTAATAATGATAGCCCAAGACGCATCAAAACTAGCAGCGAGGGTGAACAATGGTAACGACTAATCAACAGCTTCTTACAAAAATAGACGACCATAGCACTGCTATTGGGGCTTCAATGGCAACCCAGATGAATAATCAGTCCTTGTGCCAGATTCAAAAAGACGGGCGCATTACGGGTGGCCTCAAATACGATGAGGGACGCTTGGAAACCTTGCAAACCTTTCGCCGATTGATTGCCGAACATCTGGAACAGTCCCCAGAATTGATCTATGCCGAGGTCATGCGCCGCGAAGCCCAACTCGAAAAATTTCAGCAGCAGAGCCGTCCATCAATCCAATGGCTGGCCTATTGGTCAGGGGCAGTCGAAATGGCTCACGAAATTTTGGCGTGGATGGACTCCTCGCGTGCCTTGTAGGGGGGGCTGTGACCCATCCTCTTGAAACACCCAGTATCTACGCGAATCTGGTATCAGGTCTGAAAAAACCTTTAATAAGGCGTTGTTCGATAGTTGCTGGTGCTGTTGGCGAATACCCATAAGTGTTTTGGGTACACTCTGGAAAAGCCTAGTTTCAGCACGGCGGCTTTAGCCCCGTGTCCCCAAAAATCGGTTCGCCAACAACATCGTTGCTATTTACCCAAATCCGAGCCAACCCCTCATGATACCAAAAATCCTGCCCGCCTAACGGTCAATTATAACCCTCCCCCATAACCGATGACGGCGTTTGACAAACGCACCACGTTTCACACCATCCATTATCCCTCTTTTACCCACCTAATTATGACCCATTACCCACTCTACAAAAGATGTGAGTAATAGTTATTGCTATAACGCAATCTTTAGATAATCTCGCGCTCGTGATAGATGCCAAACACCTCGCGCATCACGTCCATCGTTTCCTGCAAGGTAGCATAGGCCCGCGCACATTCAATCAGATAGGGCATGGTGTTTTCCGTACCCAAACACGCCTGCCGCAGATTGTCCAGCGTCTGACGCACCCGTTCATTATCGCGGGTGGCCCGTAGCTGTTTGAGGCGGTTGACTTGGCGATCCAGCCCCTGTGGATCCATTTCCAAAATCGGGATACGCAGTTCAGCGTCGGGGTCAGTGTATTCATTTACCCCCACAATGATGCGCTCCTTGCGATCCATTTCACGGGCATGGCGGAAGGCGGAATCGGCGATTTCTTGCTGGATATACCCGGCCTCAATTGCTGGCAGCACCCCGCCAAACTCCTCAATACGCCGGAAATATTCATAGGCTTCGGCTTCCATATCACTGGTCAATTTTTCCACAAAATATGAACCGCCGAGGGGATCAATCGTATTCGCCGCCCCGGTCTCATGGGCGATGATTTGCTGCGTGCGAAGGGCGATGGTAACGGCATGTTCGGAAGGCAGCGCCAATGCCTCATCCATACTATTGGTATGCAGCGATTGTGTCCCACCGAGTACCGCTGCTAGGGCTTGCATCGCCACCCGTGCTACATTGATTTCCGGTTGTTGGGCGGTCAATGAAACACCCGCGGTCTGGCAGTGGAAACGGCATAACCACGAACGGGGGTCTTTTGCACCGAAAGTCTCGCGCATTTCACGTGCCCAAATGCGACGGGCCGCCCGCAACTTGGCGATTTCCTCAAAAAAGTCGTTATGCACATTGAAAAAATAGGAGAGGCGTGGCGCAAATTCGTCAATGTCCAAACCGCGTCGCAGCGCCCATTTGACATATTCAATGCCATCCGCCAGCGTAAAAGCCAATTCTTGGGCGGCAGTGCTGCCAGCCTCGCGGATATGATAGCCGCTGATGCTAACACTATTCCATTGGGGTAGGTGTCGGGTCGCAAATTCAATCGTATCCGTGACCAGCCGCATCGAAGGTGCGGGGGGAAAGATATATTCTTTTTGGGCGGTGAATTCCTTGAGGATGTCATTTTGTAGTGTGCCACGCAGCTGGTCCATCGAAACGCCTTGTTTTTCGGCAGTGACGATGTAATAGGCCCAGATGACGGCGGCAGGGCTGTTGATGGTCATCGAAGTCGACACCTGATCCAGCGGAATCCCATCAAACAAAATTTCCATGTCTTTCAACGATGAAACCGCCACCCCGCATTTGCCAAACTCACCTAATGCTTCCGGCGCGTCGGTGTCATAGCCCATCAGCGTCGCTAGGTCAAAGGCCACGCTCAGGCCCATGTTGCCGTTTTCCAGCAGATACTTAAAGCGGGTATTGGTTTCTTCGGCGGTGCCAAACCCCGCAAACATACGCATCGTCCACAATTTGCCACGATGCCCGGTGGCATGGATGCCGCGTGTATAGGGATATTCCCCCGGCAGACCCAAATCGCGCATGTAGTCGAATTCGCTGACATCGAGCGGCGTATACAGACGTTCAATTGGGCGGCTGCTTTCGGTGATGAAGGTATCACGCCGTTCGGGAGCTTTCGCCAACGTCTTATTCAACGTGGTCGCTTCCCACCGTTCGGCCTGATTTTGCAATGCGTCTAAAAACAACGAATCAAACATGCGTCAATTGCTCCTAAACTCAAATTTACGCTTGGATTCGGGGACTTTTTTCGGATTATAGCACATCAAATCGGGTATCATTGGGAGGGCATTTTTAATTTGCGTATAGGTCAAGGGTTAGAACATTATGCGGGCAGTAGTGCAGCGGGTCACCAAAGGGTCGGTGACAGTGGCAGGCCAAATTACAGGCACAGTTGAACAGGGCTTTGTGATCCTATTGGGGGTCAAAAATGGCGATACCGAAGCTGAAGCACGTTGGTTAGCCAATAAAATCGCTGGCCTGCGTGTTTTTGATGACGACGAAGGGAAAATGAATCGCTCTCTGCTCGATATTGGCGGTGGTGCATTAGTGGTGTCGCAGTTTACCCTCTATGCCGATGCCCGTCGGGGCAAACGTCCCGGTTATACCGATGCTGCCGCGCCAGAAATCGCCGAACCGCTGGTCAATCGTTTTGTGGAATTATTGCGCGAATATGGGGTGCAGCGGGTCGAAACGGGCATTTTCCGGGCTATGATGCAAGTCGAGATTCATAATGATGGCCCGGTCACCATTATTCTGGAACAGGATTCAACCGATAAAAACCCTGTATAGTGAATTTCCTAACGCGGAGAGTTATCCATCATTTCTCGACCAAACTTCATTACAAGAACTTGTTTTTTGCGAACCAGTCTCTATCATAAATGGCGCTTCACCCCCATCGTCTATGGTTGTACCATAAACAGCACCGGTGGATAGGTTGTCACTTAAAAGGAATGATATGACCAGCATCGAATCGAACCAACTCCCGTATCCTCCAATGGAATATCGCATATTGGTCGGCCCAACGGACGAACGGTATTTTGATAACCCCTATCGAGTGGTTATTTTTCCGTACATTGCGAATGAATGTTTTCGCGCCGTATTTGATTTTGGTTGTGGATGTGGACGGGTTGCTCGACAGTTGGCGCTTCAGAAGATAGCCCCGGAGCGCTACTTGGGAATAGACCTTCACAAAGGGATGATTGAATGGTGTCAACAAAACCTTACACCCAAACTGCCCCATTACAGATTTGAACACCATAATGTGTATCGCGTCCATATGAATAGACGTCTACGCAAAAAGATAACGACCCTACCTTTTCCCGCCAAAGATCGTGAATTCACCTTGGTTAATGCGACTAGTGTATTTACGCATCTCGTGCAAGACCAAGCCGAGTTTTATCATCGGGAAGTGGCACGTATTTTGGCAGAAGACGGTGTCTATCACGGCACATACTTTCTCGTTGACAGAGACGACTTCCCGATGATGTTAGGCAATCAAAATGCACTCTACCTTAACCTCACCGATCCGAGTTTTGCGGTGATTTTTTCCAAAAATTGGATTTATGAAGAAGCGCATCGAAATGGGCTAAAAATCATCCACGCCATCGCCCCAGCACTACGCGGCGGTCAATGGGTCATTGTAATGGCCCATCAAAGTCACCCCGCCCCTGAAGTGGAATTACCGGAAAGTGTCAACGCCCCTGTCGCCCGTTATTATGAGGGTGAGGGTACACCACTCCACCCCGAACTCAAGATAATCGGCCTTGAGAAATAATCACGCCGAGATTATGCGAATTACCCGGTCAAACGGGATGCTGATGAAAAAGAAGGTACATAATGCTTGACCAAACACGCCAAATTCCCATACCTCCCGTTGAGTTCCGTCAATTAGTTGGCCCCACTGACCCCAAGTATTTTGACAATCCAACCGGCGAATTGGTTTATCCGCGTATTCCCTCACAATACTATCGGAAAGTATTTGATTTTGGGTGTGGCTGTGGGCGAGTTGCCCGTCAAATGGCCTTACAGAAGATTCAGCCTGAGGCCTATTTGGGTATAGACCTCCATCCGGGGATGATCAAATGGTGTCAAGATAACATCACGCCCTATGCTCCCCAGTTCCAATTCATGCATCACGACGTTTTTTATATTGGCTGGAACAAGGAATCGCCGAATAAGACACTGGCGTTTCCTGCCGAAGACCATGCCTATACCTTAGTGACCGCAATCAGTGTTTTTACACACCTCGAACAAGACTCTGCGGTGTTCTATTTTGCAGAGGTCAATCGTATTCTGGAAGAAGATGGCATTTTGCACGCAACGTGGTTCTTATTTGACAAAGCCGATTTCCCGATGATGCAAGATTTCCAGAACGCGCTTTACATCAACATTCCCGACCCGGTGAACGCCGTGATTTTTGATAAAACGTGGGTGGTCAATGAAGCGAAAAAGCATAACCTAAAAATCATCACGATCAAGCCACCTGTCGTGCGCGGGGGGCAATGGGTGCTGACAATGGCCCGTTTGAATCACCCCTCGCCGGAAAAAACGATTCCAGCTATGAGGGCGACTTCCGGAAAATCGGGGAATTGGATGCAGCGACTTGGAGCCAAATTAAAACAAATATAGCTGAAATGATCAGCATTCAGCCGCAAAATATTCGATTCCTCTATGAAGAATACCCTTAGTGAGTTTGAACCTACGAATAGGTGTAGGGATACGCTAGAATAACAACACAATTCGATTTTCATTCGAGTGAGCAAAATCTACATGCGACGACATAACATCTATCCATTCACAGCCATTGTCGGTCAAGAACCTATGAAACGGGCCTTAATCCTCAACGCCGTTAGCCCGACGATTGGGGGGGTCTTGATTCGTGGGGAACGCGGGACCGCCAAATCTACCGCAGTCCGTGCGCTGGCGGCTCTCTTGCCAGATATTGAGGTCGTGGCTGAATCACCATTTAATGACGACCCTAAACGCCCTGATCAGTGGTCTGACCTCGTACATGAATGGACAGAGGCCGGACGTGATATTCGCACCACCACCCGTCAGCGCCGCTTAGTTGACTTGCCCGTTGGTGCAACTGAAGACCGCGTGGTTGGGACGCTTGATATTGAAAAAGCCATCAAGCTAGGCGAGAAACATTTTGAGCCGGGTGTCTTGGCCGCCGCCAATCGTGGAATTTTGTATGTGGACGAAGTGAACCTCTTAGACGACCATCTGGTTGACCTGCTGCTGGATTCCGCCGCGATGGGTATCAACGTGGTCGAGCGCGAAGGCATCAGCTTCCAACATCCTGCCCGCTTCATTTTGATTGGCACCATGAATCCCGAAGAAGGCGAACTGCGTCCCCAATTGCTGGATCGTTTCGGCCTTTCGGTGGAGGTGCGCGGCCTCAATAACCCGCGTGAACGGCTCGCCATTTTGGAACGGCACATTGAGTTTGATAATGATGCCAACAAGTTCTATCAGGTCTGGATGCCCCACGAGCAAGCCCTATCTGACCGAATTGGCGCGGCGACGGACATGGTAGAAGAAGTGGAATACTCCCGCGAAAATCTCTATACCATCGCTAATTTGACCAGCACCCTTCTGATTGATGGGCATCGCGCTGACTTGGTCATTCTCAAGACCGCCCGTGCCAATGCTGCGTTTGAAGGCCGTCGAAGCATCAATAATCACGACATTTTGCTGGCAGCCGAATTGGCCTTGCCGCATCGTGTCAAACGCGGGCCATTCTCTGATGCCGTCCTGAATATGGCGGAACTCGGCAATAAGCTGGATGAAATTTCTGCCGAATATGAGAACAACCCCGAAGCCCAAGCATCAACCGAAACTGGCGAAAACAACGCCACTAAAAAAAAAGTGAGTCAGTAGACGGGCAGAGTGGTGAAGAGGTTCAGGAAATGAGTGAAGCTGAACCTGCGCCACAAAACGTCTTCGACACAGGCAGCAATTATTGGTGGGAGGGGGGTAAACAGGTCAAAACGGGTGAAGAATTTGTCGCCCGCAGCCTCGATACCCCCCTTGACCGCCTGACCCGCAAAACCTCTGGGCGCCGCAGTCGCACCCATACCGACCGCAAACGAGGTCGGTATATCCAAGCGCGTCCCGCTGGCAATCGCACCGACGATGTAGCGTTTGATGCCACTCTACGTGCCGCCGCGCCCTTCCAATTGGAACGCACCGAAGAACGCGACATCAGTGACCTCGCCTATTCCATCCACATGGAAGACCTACAGCGTAAAGTCCGGGTGAAAAAATCAGCCAATCTCATTTTGTTTGTGGTGGATGCCAGTTGGAGCATGGCGGTTGCCGAACGTATGAAGGCCACCAAAGGCGCGATTATGTCCCTACTGACCGATGCCTATCAGCGGCGTGACCGAGTGGGATTAATTGTATTCCAAAAAGACCGCGCCTTGATCGTGCTGCCCCCGACCAGTTCCGTCACACTGGCGAAAAAAGCGTTAGTGGATATTCCGGTCGGTGGCAAAACCCCACTTTCGGCAGGGCTGAAATTGGCCTATGAAATTATCCGCCAAGAACAATCCCGCCATCCTGATGTCATGCCGATGATGATTTTGCTGACCGACGGTGCGGGCAATGTGGCGATAACCGACCTGCCACCACAAGAAGAAGCCCATCGTATCGCCGACCTATTTGAAGAACACCACATCCGCACCGTGACCATCAATATGGAACACGCGGCCTTCGATCAGGGGTTGGCACGGCGTTTGGCGGAACGACTGGGCGGCCCATGTTATACCTTGAGTGAACTCAAAGCCGAAATCCTATATGAGACGGTGAAGCAGGAATTGAATACGCTATAGCGTCTAGATAGACCAGCCCGTTTTAATTCTGAATCAGGCGGGTCTATCTTTTAGCGGGATGAGGGTCAGGCCGATAATTGCCACGCCAATCGCGGCGATCAACGCCAATTTTTGGAACGGCCCAAAACTTGACCCCTCCCGCAGTATATCCACCAATACAATCGCAATTGCACCCATGATACCCCCAATCAGACACATAATCCCCATAATGCGCTTGCTGATGGTGAAATCTTCCGAGAGCAGATGTTGAATCCATTTGACCATTGTTTAAGGCTCATTCCTTTGCGGGTTCGGATGGCGTATCCGATTTGGCGGTTTCGTCCGATGGCACATTGACAATCGGCGCTTCTGCTAATTCTGTCGCATCGGCAGCGGGTTTAGCAACGGGTTCCTCAATCTTTTCAGCGGCAGGTTTAGCCTCGATAGCTGGTTCAGTCTCCGACGGCACAGTGACGGCCCGCACCTCGATGGTTGAAAACAAGCGGCGGGGGACTTTGTTTTGTAATGTAGGACGGGCCTGCAAAATATCTACCCGTAGCCATGGCCCCGGTTTAGCATACAACCACCAGTAAATCAGCAGAGGGAAGACTACATACACAATTGGGGCTTCTTTGCCCGCCCCATTTTCATCCATTGGCGGTAGCGTTGTAATGTGCAGCGCCCAATAGCCGATGAGGAAAAACAATGTCCCTATAATCAACAATGTATAACTACCCCGTTTTTCCAGTAGATAGGCCGCCACAAACAGCACTGGATATAACTCAATGTAGTAGGTGGTGGCGACACGCGGTGCAATCAACAAGGAAGCACACATCGCCAGCATTAGACCCCAGAAAAAATTAGTGCTGTTTTGTTTGACGATGGCTTTGTACCAATAGCGACCCACCGGAATCAGGATCAACACCGACAAAATTATCTGCCCAATCAAACCCACCACGTCGGGAATATCATCAAAGGGATGGGTCAGAATATGTGCGACAGGGTAGGTTTCGGCGTAGTTGGAATAACTAAAAACCCGATGCCGCCATTCGCTAAACCATTCTGGCAGCAAAATAAATGAGATACCAGCCAACAGGGTGAAGGTCATAAAAAAGCTAGTCACGAGTTGACGGCGGTCATTGCGAAAAGCCCATAACAGCAGCAGGGGGATAATGATGTAGCCTGTTTGGGGTTTAATGGTCGAAAGCGCCAACATCACCCCGGCCAATCCATCTTTACGATAGGCAATCCCCCAATAGGCCGCGATATGAAAACCATAAGCCAAAAATGCGGGTTGCGCCAATAGCAGCCCACGCACCGAAAAATAGCTGGTGATGACGGTCAATAAAAGCAAGGCAAGGGTGATTGGCTTGGGTAGCCACCCTAATATATCGAGTTGCAGCGCCAATGCTCCAATCAGCAGCAGCAGCAAAATCTCCATAAAAATAGCCGCTGCAAGCTGAAATTCGAGCAGCGCCAATGGCCCAAACAGGATAATCAAATAGAAGGGATAGACAAATTGAAACTCGTCCTCATCATCTTTGGCTAGGCGATCATAAATGGCAAGTTGGCTTTGAATACCAACCTCATTATCATAAGGACTAAGGCCGTCTTCCCAAAATAATTTGCCGCCTTGCCATGTAGGATAAATATCCGTCGCGCCTGCCGTCAAATTCTGATAAATGGCAATGCTGCTGGCGACTGCGAAGATATATGCCCCAATAATGAGTAATATCCAACCTGCGAACCTTGAATTGGTGCTATTTGCAGCTTTCACGCCAAATACGCCCTCTCTATAAAAGTGAAACACTCCATATCCTATTATTCTACAGGATATGCGGTTCAAGATTTTTATGCGAATCTTTCAAAAATTTGAGGAAACAAACGTTTTGCGGCACAATTGTCTTGGGGGTGGCTTAAGTAGGTTGATGAGAGATTTTACAAAGAGTTTGCAAAAATTATCACAAGGTGTATAATCGCATCAATTTTTAGGCCGAAATGCCCATGTATTGTCATTCTCACACGACAATCGAATTTATAGTTGTCACGACACGGCGGCGCAGTGAGTCGCACGATGTTGATGTTTGAACTAAATGGGTTGCTAAATCATTAGTTGCAGTTTGGGCTGATTTGGATTGGCTCAGGAGGAATACGTTTCATGTCTACGTCTCGTGCGATCAGGCCGACACCCGCCTCGGCCAAAACCGAGATTGATGCGCCCTCACAAGGGCAAATTCAAGTTGCTCCCGTTACACGACGAGAGTTCATGTTCTATGTCTGGGGAGCCAGCATGGCGCTCCTTCTTGCTGCCAGTGGTGGCATTATTGTCTGGTTTTCTCTGCCACGCTTCAAAGCTGGTGAATTTGGTGGCGTGATTGACGTCTCCATCATTCCGAAACCCGGCGACCCACCTGTGAAATATCCGGCAGGCAAGTTCTGGATGTCCAACGACGCCGACAAAGGGTTGATTGCTATTTATACTGTCTGCACCCACCTCGGTTGCCTCTATGCGTGGGCACAATCCAACTTCCGGTTTGAATGCCCTTGTCACGGTTCGAAATTTACGACAGATGGAACGTGGATTGAGGGGCCAGCACCCCGCAGCCTTGACCGTTTCCCAATTGTGGTTACCACGAACAACGGTGAACTGACCAATAACGAAGCGGGTGATCCTATCCCCGGCTTGTCACCCACCAACGTGGTGAACGTCCGCGTGGATACTGGCAAACGCATTAAGCGTGATGGTCGTGTCTAAAACAAGCTTAGGTATGAGTGTTGTTTCGTTTATGAGGAGAATCTGATGTCGGTACTGCCTGTTCCGTCCATCTTGGACGACATCAAAGAAAAGGGCGTCCGCAAGGCGGTTTATGAAACGCTTGACCGGACGACAGAGCGCGTCACTGCCGGGATGAACCTTCAGGATATCCGTGAAGCCCTGCGCGGTGATAAACCCTCGCGCCGCCCTAACCCCCGCCTCACTCCCCATGCGGATGGGTTTTGGCTGCACATGCGTCCTTCGTATTATCACACTGCTGTAACTGGGCTATATCCCACCTTCCGTCTAGGATGGCTTTCGACCTTCTTCTTTGCCTTTGAGATTATTACGGGCCTCTTCCTGATGATTTTCTATACTCCATCACCGGATGTGGCCTATAACGATATGAAAAACATCCTCGGCAATGTGCCATTAGGCCAATTGATGCGCGACTTGCATCGGTTGGGGGCCGAGGCGATGGTAACGGTAGTAGCGCTGCATATGCTCCGTACCTTTATCACCGGGTCGTATAAGAAACCGCGCCAGTTTACGTGGTTGACAGGTGTTGTCTTGCTGCTTGTCACATTGTTCCTCAGTTTCTCTGGCTATTTGCTGCCATGGGACCAACTGGCTTTCTGGGCGGTAACCATTGGTACGTCTATGGCTGAAGCCGCCCCGCCGGAGGTTGTGGGGACAAACGTCAACTTGCTGCTACGTGGTGCGCCAGACATTGGGGCGGGTGGTTTGCTGCGTTTCTATCTGCTGCATGTGTTTGCACTGCCGCTGATTACCACCATCTTTATCGGTGTTCACTACTACAAAGTCGTGCTACATGGTCACAGCCTGCCGCCGCGTGAAGAAGAAGTCGGCAAGGACACCGCCAAGCGTGTGCCAATGGATCGCCGCACCTATTACATTCCCGACGTCATGTCCAACGAATTGGCATGGATTGGGATGACTGGTTTCATTCTGGTGCTGCTGTGTTTGTGGTTCTTCCATGCCCCGCTCGAAAATCATGCTGACCCGCAGGTGACACCGCTGCACACTACGGCTCCTTGGTACTTCCTGTGGTTGCAGGGCATGTTGAAACTCGGCGATAAGGTCATCATGGGCGTGGTACTACCAACCGTGATCTTTGGATTCTTGTTTGTACTGCCCTATTTGGATTTGACCCCCAGCCGCCGGTATGCTCACCGCCGTATTGCACTTTCGCTTGGGATGCTGACTTGTTTGGCGCTTGTGGTCTTGACCTACATGGGTACCCCCTTCTATGGCGTTTCAACAGCCGCCAATGACGAAGTAGCCCAAGAGCTGATTCCAATGGAAGGAGTCGGTGAGATCCGCGCCATTCCGTTTGAGGAATTGGCCGCCAATTTGACTGCGACTTCTTCTAGCAATATTATTTGGTCACTTGAGGTAGACGCTTGGAAGAACTCAGCGGCCTCTGCTGATCTCGATGCAAATGTTCTAACACGTGACCCCAACGCCATTGTCATCCGCGAAGATAACATTGACCAACTGCAAGAACTGTACGAAGAAGATTACCCAGCACTGTGGCACGCCGTTGAGGAATATCATCACCTATTATATGAAGAATTCTCGGACAGCTTGCCGAATGCCGTTGGTTATATCAGCATTTCACTTACCCAATCCAACTTGGCCCGTGTTTATATTCTGATGACATGGGACGTCCCACAAGTGGATGAAGAAGGCGCAGTGATCGTGGAAGACGGCGAAGGTAAACTGCTGCTGGATGAGGAAGGCAATCCCATTCGCGCGATTTCTGGCAAGCAGGTCTATGTCCACGAAGAATCTGAGTGGCACGCTCACTGATAATAATGGCAGGGTGGTGCTGCCTGTTGGCTCCACCTGCCCTTTCCCTGAATATTGGTAACAAGTACGACCATTCGCGCTGTACGGCGAAGGAAACATTGAATGGAAACTAATCAAAAACAACCTTTCATGGAATTTCCGTCCGTTGAGTCTCGCGTGATTGCCGGTATCCTGTTTTTTACCGGAACACTGATTCTTCTGGCTTGGGCGGCGATTAATGAACCTGCTCGTATGACTGAGTTTACTGAGCGCTTCAATGGACGCTCGGTTGAAATAGGCGCAATCCTGTATGAAAACAACTGCTCCACCTGTCATGGAGATGAAGGCTATGGTATTGCGGGGCGTGCGCCTGCACTGAATAACCCCTTCCTGCTGAACTATGACTTCTTTGCGGAACATGACCGCCAAATTGCGGGATTGAACGACCAAATTGCAGCGGTGGATGCGGAAAAAGAACCTGAACAGAAGGCCGAGCTTGAAGGCCAACTTGCTTTGATCGAAGCCCAGCGCCAAGAATTGTTCGAAACCCTGCGTTTCGACTATACCGAACAATGGGCCGCCCTTGATGCCCAACTGACGGCCTTCGACAGCCGTATTCAAGAAGAATTGGCGATTCCTGCCAGTTTGCTCGGAGTCGAAGTCCAAAAACGCAGTGATGAAATTTCGGCACTCGAAGCAGAATTGCTCCCGGTTACCGAACGCATTGCTGCCGCCCAAACCGCAGGCCAAACACCGGATGCTGCTGATGTCCAGTCGCAAACCGATCTGCAAACCCAGATTGACACCAAGAAGGCTGAGTTAAGCCCCTTTAGCACATTGAACGACGAACGCACCCCGTTGTTGGCAAAGACAGGCCGTTATCGCGCTCTGAAGGATGCCCATGAACAGGTCAAGGCGCTACGTCTACAAATCGCGGAACTGGAAAGCCAATTAGCCGCTCTCCCCGAAGGTGATGCGGGTCGCGCCGACATCGAATCCCAATTGGATACTTTGCAGAGCCAACTCTCGACCCAAGAACAAACCCGTGATGATGCCCTGCAAGCGATGGTAGATGCCAAAGACATTATTGACTTTGACCCCGAAGCCCCCAGCCGCATGACCCAACTGAAATGGAACGGTACGCTGGAAGATTTGATCTACACCACCCTGCTCAGCGGTCGTCCGGTCAGTGCCGCCTATTGGCCTGCCCCGATGGTTGCGTGGTCACAGGATGCTGGTGGCCCGCTGCGTCGTGACCAAGTTCAAAATCTGACGGATTATGTGCTGAATTGGAACCGGGAATTTACCCTCCAAGACGTGCGCCGTATTAATCAATTGGCGATTGAACCAAGCGCTTCGGCTGGCCCCGCGGTTGATAGTGTTTGCCCCGATATTGAATCGAACCCGGATAGCTGTGCGGTCAGTGATATTGTGGCCGAAGTCAGCGCCATCGAATCACCCGACAGCACCGCTGGTCAACAGGCTTATACCGAAAACGGTTGCTCCGGTTGCCACTTCTCTGGTAGTGTAATCGGCCCCGCGCCACAAGGCGTCTTTACCCGCGCTACTGGCTATTCACAAGCCGACCCAGCAACCTTCCCGGATGCCCGTCACTATCTGGTTCAAAGTATTCTATACCCCAATGCGTTCTCAGCTGAAGGCTTCACCGCTGGCGCAATGCCGCAGACATTTGGCAAAACCTTGGATCTCCAAACCCTTGCCAATATCATTGCCTACTTGGAAAGCCAAGATCAATAGGGCAGTTCACTGATGTATTAGAGCAGCGTTCCGATATTTCATGGGACGCTGTTTTTATTTGCAGCAAAGTTCTAAAACCAAATTTGCAAAAACTGTGTAAAATCAAGCCAATTGTCATTTGGAAATGTGTGGTTATACTACCTGTTCAAGACAGCGATTGGTATAATTGAACTAATTAGATCGGAGGCACAAGTCAGTGTCAAAACGTTTAGCCCTACCCGTTGCCTGCATTATTTTTGGCTTCATACTCATCGGGATTGTCGTTTCAAATACCCCCATTTCGCACGCCCAAGAAGGGGAACAAAACTTGGCTGTGTTACGTGGGTCTGCCGTGTATGCTGAATTTTGTGCCGCATGTCATGGTCCCGAAGGTGAAGCAATCGGCAGCGCCCCCGGTTTTGTCTCGATTGCCGAATTTGACCCCGCGACTGTCCGAGCGCAAGTTGTCAATGGGTATGACTCGGATGAAGACACCCCCATTAAGATGACTGGTTATGGCATTGAAGCGGGTGGCCCATTACAAAGCAGTCAGGTAGATGACGTCGTGGCGTACATGCTGACGTGGCAAACCCCCGAAGAAGATACGCCCGAATTACCCGCTGCCAATCTCGCACCCGGTTCGGCAGCCTATACAGGGCCGGGTGATCCCGCCGAAGGGGCAGTGGTCTATGCCTATGCTTGTTTTGGCTGTCATGGTCGGGATGCCAAAGGCCGGGGTGAGACCAATTTCCCACGTTTCACTATTGATGAAAATTCGGTACGGGTGGCGGCAACAGGTGACGGACATGGTTTTGTGGCGGCTTTTGCCGATAATGCAGGTGGCCCACTAAGCCCGTCGCAGTTGGATAATTTGGATGCCTATCTTCGGACTATTGAGGTCGAAGCGGAAGAAGAAGGGCCACAAGGTGTTACTATTCTATTGATGGTGTTAGGTCTCGGTGCGGTTGGTATTGTGGGTGGGGTCTATGTCGCTGCCCATCGCCAAGGTCGTGCCGCTGGATAATGGATTAGGATATGTATTCTAAAGGTTGGGTTAGTAGCTAAGGAGCACATTTGATGGCAACCAACAATCCCACATGGGAGAAAACCCCCGAACTCGCTGCAAAATTGAACTCCCGCTTTGGTCAGCGCCAAATGTATATGCTGATTGGCGGCATCGGTATCATTGGGATCATCGCATATCTCATCTATGGCACCCTTTTTGGCGGGGCGTACTTCAAAACCGTAGATGAACTGGTCAATGATCCTGATATGATCGGCAAAAACGTTCGTATCTCCGGCGTGGTGATTGGGGAATATCAATTTGATTCTAGCACCCAGACACTTACCTTTGTGGTCGGCAACATTCCAAACGATAACGACACCATCAAAGAACAGGGTGGTTTATCTCAGGTTTTGTATAAAGGGGCGAACGACCCGAATGTCACTAAATTGACAGTCGTTTATCATAACGGCGAGATACCAGACTTGCTAAAGCATGAGGCGCAAGCTATCCTCTCTGGAAAGTTGGGAGAAGACGGTATCTTCTACGCTGACAGCCTGCAACTTAAATGCCCAACCCGTTACGAAGATGAAACGCCCGATCAGGTGGCGGAAAACCAGTAACTGTTGGACATCGCCCCAGCACAGGGCGACACGCTATAAAAATTAGCAGGGGGGCTGCAACGTAAAGAATTGCCGCCCCCTTTGTTATGTTACCGTACCGTACATATAATCTAGTCTGGACAAAGAAGCATGATTGCTGAACTTGGGATTGTCTCTACATCGCTGGCACTTTTTGTTACAGGTGTCGCCACCCTTCTTGCTATTCTAAGCATTGTCCTTAAGGATGAGCGTTTTGCCTCCAGCGCACGGAATGCGTTACTCCTTACCTTTCCCCTTCTGACTTTTGCCTGCTTGCTGTTAATATATGCCCAATGGACGGGCGATTACAGCATCGAATATGTCAATAGTGTGTCGTCTAACCTTCAACCCGACACGCTCAAAATCACAGCCCTGTGGGGCAGCCAATCCGGGTCACTACTCTTTTACTCATGGATGCTGAGTCTATTTAGCGCTGGTGCGGTCTGGTTTAATTGGAAACGCCAGCGGCACCTAATGCCTTGGGTAATGGTCTTGCTTGGCGCGACCCTAGGCTTCTTCATCCTATTGAATGTTTTTTACGAGAATGCCTTTGCTCGTACATGGATAGACCCTTCCGGTGATACCAGTACGCTGGAAACATCGGTTCTCAAACCCACCGATAAAGTTGTCGCCTATCCTTGGAAAACCGATTTTAATGGGCAAACTTTTAGCGACTACAGCACTTCCGACACAATCCCGCCACAGTTCGGGGGAGTTGCATCAGCACGTGCCACAGCGGTTTATGATGGACATGGTCTTAACCCCTTGCTGCGTCACCCCGGCATGATAATTCATCCTCCCATGCTCTATCTCGGCTTTACCGGATTTGTCATCCCCTTTGCTTTTGCGATGGCAGCCCTGATGATCGGGCATATGGATTCAGACTGGATTCGTGCCGTGCGTCGGTGGAGTTTAGTCGCATGGGTATTTTTATCCATTGGCCTTATTTTGGGCGGACGTTGGGCCTATGACGTATTGGGCTGGGGTGGCTATTGGGGCTGGGACCCAGTAGAAAATTCGGCCTTCCTTCCATGGCTGACGGGTACAGCCTTCTTGCACAGCGTCATGATTCAAGAAAAACGCGGGATGCTCAAGGGCTGGAATATGCTCATGATTATTGCCACCTACCTCTTGGTGCTTCTCGGCACAGTCGCTACCCGCACCGGCCTTTTGAGCAGTGTACATACCTTTGCCGAAAGCCCACTTGCCGTCCCGATGGGTGCCTTCCTGCTCATCACGTTGGTTGGCAGCACTGGCGCTTTCCTGTGGCGTGGTCGTCAGGGCTATTTCAAAGGTGACCATGAAATCGAAGGTATCTTTAGCCGCGAAAGCATGTTCATGCTGAACAACTGGGTCTTCTTCGCGCTGACCATCGTAGTGTTTTGGGGCACATGGGCCGAGAAAATCACCGACCTTGCCGTTGGGGCTGGCCTACGCGACGATGTGATTACACTGGGTCCAGAGTATTATCGCACCCCCACCGCCATTTTGTTCCTCATCATTTACATTTTGATGGGGGTAGCGCCGTTGGTAGCGTGGCGACGGGCAACCGCTGAAAAAGTGGGTGCGGCTCTGCGAATTCCAATTGCTCTCACCGCTATCTTGGTAATCGTCCTGATAGCCAGCGGTATCGGCGTTGGCGCAACCCTCGGGTTTGGCATTTTGGCCTTCGCTGGATTCGCCACCTTGCTTGAAATCTCAAAGGGCGCACATGCCCGTCATAAGGCACATGGCGAACCCTATCCAGTCGCTATCTATAAGCTGGTCGGTCGTGACCGCCGCCGCTATGGGGGCTATATTATCCACCTCGGCATTGTCGTCATCGGGATCGGCATTATCGGCAGCACCATCTTCCAAGAAGTCACTCAGCAAACAATTGCCCCCGGTGATACGATTAGCCTCGGTGGTTATGACATGCGGCTCGATAATTCCTTGCTGGCTCAGGGTGAAGATGACCGCACCATGTCCATTGCCAATGTGACCCTGCTCCAAGATGGTAAGGTCATTGACCAACTTCGCCCCCGCCGTGACTTTTTCCCGTCTGGCTCACCCATGTCTATCGCAGGTGTTCACAGCAATGTGAAGGGCGATTTCTATTCCTTGCTGATTTTCACCGAAAACGACCTAGTGACCTTCCGTGTCTATTGGAATCCGCTAGTCAATTTTGTTTGGTGGGGAGGCGTTTTGCTCATTATTGGAACGATAATTGCGGCATGGCCCGGTCGTGAAACATCCGTTGTTCGACAGACACGCCGCACGCCAGTCGCTGCCACTGCCGCCGCAGGAGATTAAGCATCATGAAGTTGTTTACACGCATTTTGAGCCTTGTTGGAATATTGATTTTCACCGGCATGATTGTTTCCAGTCAACCTGTGTCCGCTCAGGGAGGCGATAAATATCCGCCGGGGGTAACCGCTGATGATGTGTATGAAGTCGCCTCGGGGATTTATTGCGATGTGTGTCAGGGGGTGTCGGTCGCCTATTGCCCCAGCACCCAATGCCAAGCATGGCGTGAAGAAATCGCTGACCTATTGGGGCAGGGCAAAACCGAGGACGAAATCAAGCAGCATTTTGCCGATCGCTATGGCGAGAAAGTTACTGGGGTTCCAGTAAGTACCGCCAATCGCCGCCTCACGTATGGGATTCCGATTGCGTTAGTCATCGGGGTAGGCTTGGTGGTTAGCTTCCAAGTCTATCAATGGCGTCGCCGCGAAACCCGTGTTATCCAAGTTGCCCGTTCTGCTAACTTGGACGAAAACTATGATCGCCCTGTGCCGGACAATGTTGACCCGGCGTATCTTGAACGTCTGATGAAACTATTGGAAGGGAACAAATGACCGAAGTAACGCAAAATCAACCCACTCATGATCCCTATGGCGAGCCAGAGATTCAGGATGCCTATGCCGAAACACCATCTGGACAGGTGCCTAGCAAGAACCGTATGATGACACCGTTTGCCATTGTGGTGGTTGTGGCGGTGTTACTGATCTCGGCGATGGTGGTGCGGGGTATTTATCAAAATGAACTTGAACCGGTGAATGATGGACCCGCCCCCGATTTTTCGTTAAAGACCTATGATGGGCAAGACATCCAACTGTCCGAATTCAAAGGCAAGAATGTCGTCGTCATCAATTTCTGGCAGACCAATTGCCCGCCCTGTCATGAAGAAGCCGCCATGCTGGTGGATGTGTATAACGATTACAAAGAGGCCGGGGTTGTGTTTATTGGGGTCAATGCGAAAGACCCGGACAAACTCGCGCTCGACTACATCGCCCAATACAACATCACCTATCTGAACGGTTTAGATGTTGGGGATAAGATTCAAAAGATGTATCGCACCGATGGCTACCCCGAAACCATTGTCGTTAGCCTTGACGGGGAAGTCCTTGAACACTATATCGGTCAACCGAATGAAACCGCATTTCGCCGCCTACTCGATCAGGCATTGGAGCAGTCATGACCGCCGGAGCTATCGTATTTGGAGTTTTTGCACTCGGACTCATTGCATTTCTTGTGCTGCGTCCCATCGTTCTTGCTGAAAAAGTCGCCAAACGGGAAGCCACCGCGAGTGAACTGAGTGCTGAAGAATTAGCCATTCAACTGCGAACCCGCCTTGAAGGGCTGGTTATCAGCATCCATGACCTCGACTTTGACTATGATACGGGCAAAGTCTCAAATCTGGTCTATGCTGAGCAGCGCAAATTGTTGATAGGCCGTGCCATTAGCACACTGATTCAACTCGATCAGGCCGAGGCTCATTTGATCGAGGTAGATGACGAAATCGAAAAAGCCGTTTCGCGCTATCGGACGGTAGGAACTGAAAAAGTTGTTTCGAAGCCGAAACAGACCAAGAGGGTATCCGCCTGATGCGTCGTTGCCTATTGGCTTGCTGTTTACTTGTGATCGGGGGATTGCTGGGAATTTCGACAGCGCCGGCTGTGGCCCAACAAGCCCTTACCATACAAGGTCAACTCGTGGTAGGCAGTCTTGATGGGTCGCCGATTCCATCAGGGCTGTCGGTCGAGTTGCAAATGGTCAGTGTGCGGGATGGATTGTTACAAACCCAGTCTATCCCCACCAACGCCGACGGCACGTTCACTTTTGTCAATGTCCCGCGCTTTGGCCCGGAGATTTTTTATACTGTCTCCGCCGTGTATGCCGGACTGCGCCAATCCACTGCGCCTTTTTCAGCGGATGATGTGGACGAACAAGGCACAATTGAACTGCGCCTATATGAAACCACTGACCAGTTGAATAGACTGGAAATTGCCCAAGCGACGACCCAAATTGATTTTACCGATTTACAGCGGGTGGGCCTGAAAATTCTACTTGAATTGCAAGTCTTTAATCTTGGTGACCGGATTCCCTACTTTACGAATGAAGCTGACCCCACCCGATTGGTTACATTTCATTTTGAACTCCCCGTCAGCGCCTACAACATCGCTCCGGAGGGTGAATCGGGCGCTCAACGCTTCATTATTCAAGAAGGGGTTATCCCGGTCATTTACGATACACAGCCGATTTTTCCCGGTTGGCCTACGCCGCATATCATCCGCCTGTCCTATTTTTTACCCTATTCAGGCAGCGCGATTATTGATCAGATATTTCCCGTCACCATCCGTAACTTCTCGGTGTGGGTGCCTGAAAATGAAATTCAGGTCACGGGTGATTTGTTTGAACGCACCGACGATAGACAACCCGAAGGTAGCCGACTGACCTATCACGTCTATCAGCAGAAATCTTCCCTGCCTGCTAATGAAAACTTGAAGTTCACTCTTGAAGGTGTGCCCGTTCGCTCAACCACAAAATCCGACGCGGATGAGCAGGGCGGGTCGGTTTGGGTCGCCATATTGGTGCTTCTCAGTAGCCTGATGATAGGTGGTGCAGTTGGTTTTTGGGTTTGGGTATCGCGGCGCAAATCGGCACTGGCACTGATGGACGATCTTTCGCAAAACGACAAAGGCTCATCATGATTGAAATTGAAAGTCTGGTCAAAACATTCGGGTATTTCCCGGTACTGCGTGGTGTAGACCTGCGGGTCGAGCGTGGACAGTTTTTGGCCTTCTTGGGGCCGAACGGCTCCGGCAAAACAACGATGCTGCGGATTCTACAGGGACTTGCCAGACCCACCTCAGGTCGTGTACTAATCGGGGGATGGGAAATTCCCAAAGAAACGTTTGCCATTCGTCAACAATTAGGTGTCGTCAGCCACTTACCACTCTTATATGATTCATTGACCGCCGAAGAAAATTTGCTGTTTTTTGCCCGACTATATGACTTGCCTGCCGCTGAACGTGGGGATCAGGTTCACCGGATACTCCAACAGGTCGGTTTGGAAAAACGGGCCAAAGATGTTGTGCATACTTTTTCACGCGGGATGGTACAGCGGTTAGCCATTGCGCGTGCGCTGTTGCATGACCCGGCCATTTTGCTGCTGGACGAACCCTATACGGGCTTGGATGTTGATGCTGCCGCGTTACTCGATCACCTATTGACTGAAGTTGCCGGGGTCAAGGATGGGATTCGTACCGTCATTATGACCACCCATGATCTAGGCCGCGCCTATCAACACGCGACCCATGTTGCAATTCTGAGCCGGGGCAAAATTGGTTATTATGGCCCAACCAGTGCCATGACCGCCGATGAACTGCCCCGCATCTATGCCGAAACCGTTGGGATGGTCACAACCGCATGAGCGCCACTACGACAACCTCCGAGACTACTACTACCATCGAACCCCAAAAACGGCGACTGCGAACGCCCTATTTCCAAGTGGTCGCATCGCTGGCGTGGAAAGATTTACGTGCTGAGGCTCGCGGACGCGAATTAGTTAATGCCATGCTACTATTTTCGGTGATGGCGGTTCTAATTTTTTCCTTCGCCTTGGAACTTGACCGCCAAGCCCAAGAAGCCACTGTAGGGGGGGTACTGTGGGTCACGATTGCCTTTGCCGGAACATTGGGACTAGGACGTTCATTAGCCGCCGAAAAAGACAAAGGCAGCCTAGATGCCCTGCTGCTGGCCCCCGTTGAACGTAGCGCCCTTTTTTATGGCAAGATGATCGGAAATTTTCTGTTTACGCTCGCCGTTGGATTTTTGCTGGTCTTTCTGCTGACCGTCTTGTTCAATGTCAATCTATTTCGGCCTGTGTTGTGGCTCATTATCGTATTGGGATGTTTGGGGTTTGCCACCACCGGCACATTGGTCTCCAGCATGAGTGTCCATGCCCGTGCGCGTGAAATGCTCCTGCCGATTTTGCTGCTGCCCGTTATTCTTCCTATCATCATTTCAGCTACCCGTGCCAGCACTGCCTTGCTGACTGAACTCAAAATTGAGGATTGGCTGCCTTGGATTCAATTGCTGTGCGTGGTAGATTTTGTCTTTTTGTTAGCAGGTTTTTTCTTGTTCGATTTCATCGTAGAGGAATAGGATATGCAATATAGTGAATCTCGAACTCGTAATTTGCGTTGGCTCACCTATGCCAGTATTGGTCTGTTTGTCATCTCATTCTGGATGATCTTCTTCTATGTCGGGCCAGAACAGACACAGGGCGAAGTCCAGCGCGTGTTCTATACCCATTTAGGTGCATTTTTTGGGTCATTTGTGTTGTTTGTCACGGCGTTGATTGCGGGGATTCAATACCTGCGTACCCGTCACGAAAAATGGGACGATCTAGGTCTCTCGGCAATTGAAATTGGGCTTGTGTTTTCGCTGATAAACATCGTCACTGGCGCGATTTGGGCACGGCCAATTTGGAACACATGGTGGACGTGGGATCCACGCCTAACGACTGTGGCAATCATGTGGCTGTCCTACGCGGCTTATTTGATGCTCCGCGCTGGCATCGAAGACCCCAATCGTCGCCGTCGATTTGCGGCGGTCTATTCGATTCTGGCCTTTTCTAGCGTGTTCTTGACGATTGTCATCATTCGCGTTCGTCCCGACACAATTCACCCAGTTGTCGCCGGCCCCACTTCCACCAGTGAAGGCATCGAAGGCGAGTTCGCGATGTCAGACCGGATCACAACAACCCTCTTGTTCACGATCTTCACCTATGTGGTCATCAGCATCACGCTGCTATGGCATCGCATCCGCTTGGAAAATCGCGGCAAACTTATTCAATCTCGCAAAATGAAGCTCCTGCTGAACGCTTAGGAGAGCATCCATGCCCGATACACTTGATTACATGATTCTAGGTTATATCGTTGCCTTTACGCTGATGGGACTACTGATTGGCAGCATCGTGTGGCGCTATCGTGCCTTTGCCAAAACCGAGGCGTTACTTGACCAACTCGAAGCATCCGAACAACCATCGGTGGCCTCTACTGCCTCACCTGCCAGCACAACCGCGACCAACGCCGTACCATCCCGATAAGAAATCAAAAAGGCTCATTCCAGTAATAGAGTGAGCCTTTTCCGATTTCATCTAACGGTTGTCGTTAGGTCTTATCGTTCTGGTCGTCATCAAATTGACGGCGCATGTCTTTGGCAAGGGATGAGAGCGTCTGGAAATAATCCGTTTCGGTAATTTCTTTGACCTCTTTGGTCACTTTTTTCTGGTCAATTTGGATTTGCAGCCGCTGAACTTCGCGTTGCGCCCGATCAAGATCGTCTTTCACCCGTGCAAACAAGCGCGCATTTTCAATCGCAATCGCGGCTTGGCTGCCAAACGCCAGCATCAAGGGTACGCTGTCTTGATTAAACAATCCCTGCTCAATACGATTATCGGCGTACAACACGCCGACAATCCGTCCATGCAGCACCAGCGGAATACAGAGAATTGAACGCAGGGCATTGCTGACCACACTTTGCATCGCTTGAAAACGATCATCAGATTGAGCATTGGTGGTAATAATTGGCTCACCCTGTGCAATGGCCGTGTTGACGATGCTGCGGCTAAAAATTGCATCTTCCTGTGCCAGCGACTCCCTATCCCAATTGCGTGCAGCCCGGATGCTCAATTCATCGGTTTCTTTGTCACGCAGCATCAAATAGGCACGTTCGGCCCGTGTCAGAGCAATGATGGTATCCATCACTTCATGCAGCACTTGGTCGAGATCGAGCGAGGATGTGATCAACGCCGAGGTACGTACCAGTTGCTGAAATTCGCCCAGTTCGCTAAATACACTGTGGCTGGCACGTTCCACATTCGCAACATCTTGTCGGACGGTTGCCATAATGCCCGTTACATCAACCGACAGCTTAATGCCATTCTTCTCAAGCGCTTGCATAGTGCGAGTCAATACCGAGTCAAGGCGCTCGGTGTCGCTGGTCAGTTGATGAAGGCTTTCTAAGAAACGTGCCGCGTTTAGATTGGTTCGGTCTGTCATAGGGTGTTTTTCTCGTTCATCGGCTCAATTGGGCTAATAATACCAGATTCATCCTTAAAATGCAGATTGGAATTGGGTTATAGTTCTGGCGATCATATGCTTTTATTGTATACGATTTATACCGTAGTGTTTTCGCCCTTTGACACCTCCTAGCCCTAATTGTATAATGCTTAGTGAGATTTCGTATCAATACAATTGATTGAGTGCCAGACCCATGAAACCCGCCATCGCCTCCGAAGTGGTCTATCCTGAGCTTGAGGTCTACCATGACCCCGTCACGCCCATTGTACTTCTGCCAACAACCGCAGTCGAGAATGTAACCCCTGCTATTGAGGTCATTAATCTTACCGTGCGTTATGGACAAGCCCCCGGTTGTGAGGCCATTAATTTTAGCGCACTCCCCGGTGAACGAATCGCTGTTATTGGGCCAAATGGGGCGGGTAAATCTACCATGTTTAAAGCCGTGGTCGGATTGCTCCCGATGTCTTCGGGCACAATCTCGGTTGGAGGTGAGTCCTGCGCCACCAGCCATGATCTGGTCAGCTATGTTCCCCAACATGAATCCGTTGATTGGAAGTTTCCTGCCAATGTGTGGGATGTGGTCATGATGGCCCGCACCCGCCATATAGGTTATTTACGCACCCCCCGTAAGGCCGATCGGCAAGCCGTGCGGGATGCCCTCGAAAAAGTTGAGATGTGGCCGCTGCGAAATCGTCAAATCGGACAGCTATCGGGTGGACAGCGCCGACGGGTGTTTATTGCGCGTGCCCTTGCCCAAAAAGCCGCCGTCCTGCTAATGGATGAACCCTTTGCTGGCGTAGATGCCTCCGCCGAAGCTGAAATTATGAGTGTGTTGGATACGCTACGCGCCTTAAAAGTGGCGATTATCGTTTCCACCCACAATTTAGGCCAAGCCGCCCATCATTATGATAAAGTCTTGATGATTAATCGTCAGCAAATCGCCTTTGGCCCAACATCCGAAGTGTTTAATGCCAAAAACCTCAGCCAAACCTTTGGTGGCTTTTTGACGGTCTGGCAAGGTCAATCCCCTTATACCGTAATTGCAGACGACTCATGTCACGAATGTTAAGCCTATGGAACTCATAAACGTCTTGGCGGCCCTCTCCCTTTGGGAACTAATTCAGCGTGGGTGGGATGTCCTGCTGCGTGATTTTCACTGGTTTATCGCCAAACCTCTCGATATTGCCTTGCTCCAACGCTCGCTAGAAGCCGCCATTCTGGTCGGAGTGTTGTCGGGAGTGGTAGGTAGTCTAGTAGTCGTGCGTGGCATGTCTTTTTTCGCTGATGCCCTTTCGCACAGTATCCTACCCGGTGTGGCGATTATGTATCAGCGCAGCCGTGCCGGTGATGTACCAGATATACCCGGTGTGGGCAATGCCAATCCGCTTTTGTGGGGCGCATTGGGGGCAGGGTTGGTCAGCACCTTTTTGATTGGCTTTCTGACCCGTCATGAACGCCTACGGAGTGATACCGCTATCGGCATTGTGTTTGCGGGGATGTTCGCGTTGGGGATTGCGATGGTGTCGCGGGTGGAAAGCTACGCCGGGGATTTGACCCATATCCTCTTTGGACAAATTTTGGGAGTCGGTCCGCAAGATTTAAACATTATTATTGGTTTCAGCGTCGTGGTGGTGCTGATTGTGATTATCTTCTACAAAGAATTTATGCTGATTTCGTTCGACCCCCTGCTTGCCACCACCCTGCGCCTACCCACCGAGTTTTTTCGCTATTTGCTGCTGCTGCTGATTGCGACCACGATTGTCGTTTCATTGCAAATTGTCGGCATCTCGTTGATGCTGGCCCTATTGATTACCCCGGCGGCGACGGCTTCCCTCATCACTCATCGGCTGCATTGGATGATGATTTTAGCGGCCCTAATCGGCTCGGCGTGCAGCATCATCGGCTTTTATGCCAGTTATCACCTCGATGTTGCCACCGGGCCAGCCATTGTGTTAGCGGCAACAGGGATATTTGGATTCGTCTTCCTTGAGCAAGCCCTACAAAATCAGGCGCGGCGGGGACTCTATCGCCTCCGTCAAGCGCGGGAAATGAGTTCCACCAAAGGCTAATCCTCGTCTTTATCTTTGCGGCGGAATTTCGGCACAAACATCTGCCCGATACCAAACCCCGGCTGCACGGTACGGACATCCACCGAACCCGTATCATATTCCCAATGGTTCTTTTCGCGCCGCACTTCCCATTCACCCATCGCATCCAACACGCCGCTGGCATAGGTGGGGAAAATCATCTCGTCACTGTCCACCAGCATTTGTTTGATGTTTTCCAGTGAGGCAATCACTTGGTCAAGATGTTGGCGTAGGCTAACCCGATTGGGTTGGGTCATCATAGTGAGGTCTTGCGGGGTCAGGTTATGCAGCGAATGGACAGTGCCGCCAAAGTTGAAATTAGCCGCCCGCAAAAAATCACTCTTGCTGGGTGAACGTGCAATCACGCCCATCAGAGCCAGCGCCAACAGTGCCGGCATTCCTTCGGTGATACCCGTCAGCGCGTCATGTTCCGCCGGGTCCATAAATCGGGGTGTCATGTTCAGAAAATCCGCCACATCGGTCACCACTTTGACGGCCTCGCTCGGCACAGTGGCGTCGGGTGCAATTAGGATGTCGCTGTTGCGGAATAGAAATTCCTTGGCATTGTCTACCGAATTATCTACCGTATACAGCGCATCATAACCAACCAGCGGAGTTGCCCCAACCAGATACGCCGTTGGTTTGTCGTGCATATCTTTGGGGAAGAAGCGTTTAGCCAATTTGACCCCCGGCTGTTTCAGAGGCGAAAGGTCAATAACCACCGCCCCCGGCTTCAAATTTTCACCCAACCGCGCAAACACTTCTTCATGTTGGCCCATCGGCGTATTTAAGAAAATCATGTCGGCATCACCGACGACTTGGGCATAATTCTTGTTGAAATTGTCAATCGCACCTTTTTGTTGGGCCAAACGCATGATGTCGTTGTCATCATCGCGCCCCAACACCGTAAACAGCACAGCGCTGTTGGGCCGATTGCCAAATTCATGCAGCGCCAACCCCAGCGAGGCCGTCACGCGGCTTAATCCAAGCAGAGCTACCTTAACCTGTATGGCGTCTTTTTTGTGCTGGCGAAGCGCGGTGTTACTAACCTGATTGCTCATAGATTATTCTCTCAAATTCCCGCTAAATACTGATCTGTCTAATATGCCCGATTTGTGGCATTTTGGTTCAATTTATCGCGTGGTGATAGATGCCAGAGCGAAATCCACCGCCGCCTGTGCATGGAGCAAGGTCGTGTCAAAGGTCGGCAGGATGCTGTGTTCGGGTTTGATCAACAACCCGATTTCCGTACATCCCAAAATCACCGCCTGTGCGCCCTGTGTCGCCAAATCCGCGATAATTTCTTGATATCGCACCCGCGATTCGGGCTTAATCACCCCAACCACCAATTCTTCGTAAATAATACGGTGAATGTCGTTACGCTGTTCTTGATTGGGAATCAGCACCTTGAGGCCATGCTTCTCGATCAGCCGCCCCTTATAAAAATCCTGCTCCATCGTATAGCCGGTCGCCAAAAGCGCCACCGTCGAAAACCCCTCTGTTTGGATGGCCTCGGCGGTGGGGTCGGCAATATGTAGCAGGGGAATGGCAACAGCCTGTTCGATTTCCCCTGCCATTTTGTGCATGGTATTGGAGCAAATGACGATAAAATCCGCCCCGCCGCGTTCGAGTTGTTGAGCCGCCTCAACCATGCGCCGGGTAGCCGCTTCCCAATCGCCTTGATTCTGTAATACCTCGATTTCAGCAAAATCAAACGAGTACATCAGGCATTGGGCCGAATGCAATCCACCTAACTTTTCGCGCACCGTTTGGTTGATAATGCGATAATATTCAACCGACGATTCCCAACTGAGTCCCCCGATGAGTCCAATCGTTTTCAATACGCCCTCGCTATTCCTAACTCACATCATCACAAGCCTGTAATGCTGCCAATAAGTTCTCAAACTCGCTTATGGGAGTATGGTCAAGGCGTGTTTGGTGCTGGCGAATGAGTTCCACCGCTACCATGTCACCGCCACTTTTCGCTACCATCTCCGCGCCCCATTCGGGATGTTTGGCGCTCATCACAAATGGCTGTCGCCACCCTTTGGCCTCACCATTAGCCCATACCTCAAATTGATGGGGCAGAAATTTTTTAACCAGCACCGCCAAAATACGTTCCACCATAGTGAAACGGGCGCGGGTCTTGCCGATATCATGCAGCAGGGCCGCCGTTATCAGAGCCGGATGATGCTGGCCTTTTTTCAGCAGCTTTTCCAGCACCCGCAAATGATGTTGGCGTTCACTGCGCCGCATCGTCTTAAATAGCCGAAATTGGGCTTCACTTAGATACGATTGCGCCTGCTGTTCATCTAGGGGCAGCACCCACGCGAACGTCGCTTGTAGGGTTTGTCGGACACGACCAATCATAACAATGGGCCAGAAAGTCCCGTAAATAAATCAAACGTCAGTCGGATAAATGGCCCGATCACTACACCGATTACGCTAAGTTGCGGAATAAAAAATCCCACAAAAATGAGCATCATCAGAGCAAAGGTGGATTCTTGTTCATATTGCTGCAATTGACGGGCCGTATGGGGGGGCACAAGGCCAAGCATCACCTTCCACCCATCCAATGGAGCAAGCGGGATGAGGTTAAAGAAAAACAGCACCACATTAAAAAAGATTGCCACCGTCAGGATTTCAAATGGCAATTCGGTATACCAATGCTGTGCTATCGAATAGGTGTCGGTCAGCGCCAAAATCAACCGAAGGGGGATGCTTAGGACAAACGCGATCATGAGATTGGTCAATGGCCCTGCAAACGACACAATCATGATGCCACGTCGCTCGTTTGGGTAGAACGCATGTGGATTAATCGGTACAGGCTTGGCCCAGCCAAATCCGGCAATGAGCGCCATCAAAATACCGATTATGTCAATGTGGCTACGTGGATCAAGCGTTAATCGGCGCTGAAAACGGGGGGTGTTATCCCCCAACCGAACTGCCGTCCACGCATGGGCAAATTCATGAAAGGTAAAACCGATAATCAAGCCAATCGCACGGCCTAGCAGCAGTGCTGGGGTTAGAAACAACGACAATCTCCTGTTTTTTGATAGACAATCTATGCATTATAGCAGGCGAATATAAGCATCAGATTGGAAACATCGTTTACCATACGCGGCACACCAGCCCCTTTAGATATTCGCCTTCTGGAAAGGTCAAGGCAATGGGGTGATCCGGTGCGGCGTGCAGATGCTGGATAATTTGCGCCTCGCGCTTGGAATCTTCTAGTGCCCCAAATACGATTTTTTGAAACAAATCAGGGTTAATTGCACTGGAGCATGAAAATGTCCATAGCCATCCACCGGGATTTAACAATTGGAATGCCAGCAGATTTATATCTTTATACCCGCGTGCAGCCCGTTCTACTTGCTTGGCACTCTGGGCAAATTTCGGCGGGTCGAGAATGATAACATCAAATTTCTGGCCCTGTTCCCGATATTGGCGCAGGACGGCGAACACATCCCCTTCGACAAAATCGGCATCATCTACGTTCAGCCCGTTCAGCCGATAGTTTTCTTTGGCAATCGCCAGCGCATCCGCCGAAGAATCCAGCGAAATAGCACGACCAGCCCCCGCTACCCGTGCTGCCACACTAAAAGCACCCGTATAGCTGAATGTATTCAACACAGTCAGTTGAGCGCGATCAGATTGATGGGCTATCCATTCGGCCAGCATAGCACGGTTCACCTGCTGATCGAGATAGAAACCTGTCTTGTGTCCGTGCTGAATATCCACCAACAGGCGCAGGCCATTTTCTTCAATTTCGACGGTGCTAGGCGGTGTTTCCCCCCATAACACGCCCGATCTTTCATCAAGGCCCTCACGTTTTCGCACATCCACGTCACTGCGTTCATAGACACCTTTGGGCTGAAACATCTCAACCAATAGCTCGGTGACCAGGGCTTTACGCCGTTCGATGCCGAGCGTTAGCGCTTGCAGCACCAACCATTCGCCATAGCGATCCACCACCAATCCCGGCAAAAAATCATTTTCGGCGTTGACCAGTCGGCAGGCTTTGTTAAGGTCTCTGGAATAGGGTCGGTTTTCGATGGCCCGCACCAATCGCTTGTGCCAAAAATCGCGGTCAATCACTTCCTCTTCGTCCCACGACAATACCCGCACCTGAATCTGCGATTTACTGTTCCAATAGCCCCGCCCCAAAAATTGGTCATTGCCAGCAACCAATTTCAGAATATCGCCGTCCTCTGGGTTGCCTTTGACCGACCTAATCGCCCCTGAAAAAATCCAAGGGTGGCGACGGCTGATACTTTTCAGCACCCCTTCATTCAATATCGCTTTAGCGCTCATTCGTACCTAGTTTCTATAGTTCATTGTTAAGCAAGGCCAGCAATCCAGCCTCATCGAGAATGGTTACCCCTAGTGATTGGGCTTTGGTCAATTTGCTGCCGGGGGATTCACCCGCCACGACATAGCTAGTTTTTTTGCTCACACTGCCCGTCACCTTGCCGCCATGCTGCATAATCATGGCCTCGGCTTCTTCGCGTTTCAGATTGGGCAGTGTTCCGGTCAGCACAAACGTCAGACCCGTTAATTTGTCGCTGTGGAGTGCTTGGGCTTCTTCTTCCAGACGTACCCCAGCAGCGCGTAGTTTTTCCATCAATTGGCGGTTACGTGATTGGGCAAACCACTCCACAATCGCTCCAGCCAAATTTGGCCCAATGCCGTCATTAGTTTGCAGTTCATCTTCGCTGACAGATGCGATGGTGTCTAGGGTGTGATAACGTTTGACCAACAAATCGGCAGTGACACCGCCCACGCCACGTATGCCCAATGCCCCCACCAGCCGCGCCAGAGGCCGATTTTTTGCCGCCTCGATGCTGTCCAGCAGATTTTGCACTTTCTTTTCAGCAAATCCTTCTAATTCCATCAAATTTTCGGCGTGGAGGTTGAACAAGTCGGCCTCATCTGCGATCAGCTTATTTTCTAATAGCAGACGCACACCCCGTTCGCCTAACCCCACAATATCCAACGCCCCCCGCGACACAAAATATTCAATATTGCGGGCGATACGTTCCGGGCAGGCCGGATTGGTGCAATAGTAAGCAACCTCGCCTTCATCACGTGCGATTGGTGAGGCGCAGGTCGGGCAGGTGGCGGGTGGCAAAATCGGCTGTTCGTCGCCGGTTCGGGCGGCAATCACTGGCCCAATCACATAGGGGATGACATCACCGGAGCGTTTAACAATCACCCGGTCGCCAATCCGAATATCCTTTTCGGCAATCAAATCATAGTTATGCAAACTGGCCTGTTTGACCGTCACCCCGCTGAGAAATACTGGCTCTAATACAGCGGTGGGGGTCAAGACGCCTGTCCGTCCCACAAAAGATTCCACACCCAATAATTTGGTGGTGGCTTCTTGGGATGGAAATTTGAAGGCCGTCGCGCCGCGTGGGTCTTTGCCAACAATGCCTAATTCATCAAACACCAGCTTAGAATTGACCTTAATCACCAATCCGTCAATTTCATAGGGTAGGCTGTCGCGCTTCTCGACGAACCCGGCCAAGAATTCGGTCATGGCATCAAAATCGTCAAAATAGCGCGATTCTTCCGATACCAAAAAGCCCATATCCCGCAAATAGGTCAACGTCTCCCATTGGTTTTGTGGAACTTGACCCTCGGCGCTGACAATTGAATAGATAAAGGTCGTTAATGGGCGCTCGGCGGTGATACGTGGGTCTTTTTGTTTGAGTGACCCCGACGCCGTATTCCGTGCATTGACGTATCGGGGCAGGCCCATTTCGACCTGTTTTTCATTGACCGATTTGAAATCGTCTTTCAGAAACAGAATCTCGCCGCGCACGACCAATCGCGCCGGCGGTTTGGGGCCATCCGGATTAACCGGAATCCGATTGGGGATGGTTTTGACTGTGCGGACATTCTGGGTCACGTCGTCGCCTTCATCACCATTACCGCGTGTTGCCCCCAACGTCAAAACGCCGTGTTCATAGGTCAATACGAGAGTTAGACCATCAAATTTCGGCTCAACCGCATAATCGAGACGGGTATCCGGTGGCAGCAATTTAGCGATACGATCCCGCCATGCCCGTACTTCATCAATCGTAAAGGCATTGCTCAGGCTCAAGATAGGCGCGGCGTGACGGATTTTCGGCAGGTCGCTGGTGAGTTCCCCGCCAACGCGCAAAGTGGGTGAATCGGGTGTGCGGAATTCGGGATGTTCATTTTCCAGCGCCACCAATTCGAAATAAAGCCGATCATATTCCACGTCGGTGATAATCGGCTCACCCAACACATGATAACGATAGTTATGTTCACGGATTTGCACACGCAGTTCGGCGGCGCGTGCTGCCAATTCAGATGGGTTCATAGGCGTGTTGTGTTGAGTTTCTACTGATTGACTTGAGCTAAATATTGGCGGGCGGCCCAGCCTTGTCGGTTCGTGTTGGTAATCCCCTCCACCTGACAAAATTCAAGGCTCGTCCCATCAACGGCGGTGCTGGTTTGTGGCCCACCGACAATCGTAAACTGCTCACCATCGGGGGCGACGGAAAGGATATTCTGACCCTGCTGCGGCTCACTGCGGATACTGAGTCCAGTTGGGGCAGTTCCCACCACCTCAACAATCGCGCCAAGCGGACAACCAGTTGAAACCCCCGGAATACCTGTCGGCGTCGGTTGTGCGGTGGGCACGGCAGTCTGAATCGGTTGGGCAGTCGGTGGCACACTGCCGGGTGTTTGGACATTCGTGTTTGTAGTCGGCTGTCCGACAGTATTTCCAGTCAGGGCATTGGTCACAACAATGACTTGTGGCGTTTGGTCGCCGAGAATGAAATTTTCACCAGCGTTTAAGACAATCGCCAGCAGCAAAATTGCGCCGCCGCCAACCACCAAGATCAGCACGACCAATGACCACCATGGCAGATAGAGGCCGCTGTCTTTTTTGCTGCGCGGGGCTTTCGGTGCACGCACAGGTGCGGCTTCCACCGGGCGCTGACCCCCGGTATACCGTGATGGGCCGGGTGGAGGTGGTGCAGCGGGTGGGGGCGAACTCGGCGGGGGATAAGGTTCGTTATATTGTGGGGGCGGCGGACTCATGCGACGTTGGCCCTCATAGCCCCGACGTGGCATCCGTTCCGGCAAAGGCAGTTTCTCCTCCGGACGGGTCGAATCAAACATGCGGGTAGGGTCTTCCGACGGGTCGTTACGAGGGGGTTGGTTGCTCATTTGGTTATTATCCCTTCATCACTGACCGCGCGACCGCAGCCAATCCAATAATTGCCCCGCTGCCCATGTGTTAATAACATTTTCGGGCTGAATCCATCCCCGGCGGGCGGTTGCTACCCCATAATGGGTCAATTCCAAATTCCCTGCATCATGGGCATCGGTATTGATAGCCAGTTTAATCCCTAATTCTTGGGCGCGACGGGCATGGTTATCATCCAAATCCAAGCGATGCGGGTTGGCGTTAATCTCCAATACCGTGCCGTGTTCGCGTGCCGCCGCGAATACTGCATCCATATCCAAATCGGCGGGTTCGCGTTCGGGGATAAGCTGCCCACGCGGATGTCCAATAATATCCACATGCGGGTTGCGGATGGCATTCACCAATCGTTGCGTGATTTCCTCGCGGGGTTGGCGCAAACTGGTATGCAACGAGGCAATCACCAAATCTAGTTGGGCCAAAACCTCATCGGGATAATCGAGCGTGCCATCCGATTTGATTTCCATTTCCGTGCCATGCAGCACCGTAAAATCCGGCCCCATTTCGGCATCCACTTGGCGAATGGCCTTTTGCTGCTCCATCAACCGTTCAATGCTTAAGCCATTGGCGATACCCAGACTGCGCGAATGGTCGGTAATGACGATATGGCTCAATCCGCGCTGACGGGCCGCCTCTGCCATCTCCCGAATCGAGAGGCCGCCGTCGCTCCATGTCGTGTGCATGTGCAAATCGCCGCGAATATCAGCAAGTGTAATTAAGTGGGGCAAATGGCCTGCCAGCGCCGCTTCAATTTCGCCCCGATCCTCCCGTAATTCAGGCGGGATATAGGGTAGGCCAAGTGTCGTGTAGACTTCTTCCTCCGTCGCGCACAATACAACTTCCTCGTCCGTCTCGACGTTGGAAAAAGCACTCTCATTTAAACTCAGCCCTTGCTTGAGGGCGATTTCCCGCAGGCGAACATTATGATCTTTCGATCCCGTGAAATACGAAAGTGCTGTGCCATAACGTGCCGCTGGTAAAACGCGCACATCCACTTGTAATCCTTGCAGCAATTCAATCGAGCTTTTGGTTGGCCCGTGCCCCAGCACCCGTGCCACGTCAGAACGGGTCACAAACGCTTCCATAATCGGCGCAGCGTCATCCGCCACAATCAAAATATCCACGTCGCCAATCGTCGGTCTATAGCGGCGCAGGCTTCCTGCAATGTCGCCACGTTGGGCCTGTGGCAGTTTGAGAAGATCGTGCAGGATGTTTTGGGCCAGTGGCAAGGCTACCCCAATCGAAACCCGATCAGTGCGACGTTTGAGTGCCTCGATACCATCTATAATCTTTTGTTCGCTTTTAGCCCCCATACCACTCAACCCGCGCAGTTTGCCTTCCCGTGCGGCTGTTTCGAGGTCGGTAAGGGTGATAATGTTAAGTTCCTGCCAGAATCGTTTGGCTTTTTTCGGCCCAACCCCATTCACCCGCAGCATCTCCACCAGACTCAGTGGGATTTCTGCCGTTAGCCGCGTATAGAAGTTCAATTCGCCAGTGGTGAGCAGTTCCTCAATTTTTTCGGCGAGGGTCGCGCCGATGTTGGGGAGTTCGGTTAGCTTGCCCTCCGCATGTATGGCGCTGAGATCACGCGGCAAATCCCGAATAGTCTGTGCCCCTTCTCGGTAGGCCAATACGCGGAAAACACTCTCACCTTTGATTTCGAGGAGGTCGGCAATATTCTCGAAAACTTCTGCGATGTCGCGGTTGGTTAGCCGTACCAATCCACACTCCTCATATAGCTAATGCCCGATTTTCAATCTAAGTATAGCGCAAGCCTTTGCTGGTCGCATACCCGTTTGACACTCTTTAGAATATAGCACATTTATTCTGTTTTTTGAACCCGTATAGAAGACAGTATGAGATTGGTTATATTTGCGCTAAAATCACCCCAAGTAGACAATTTAAGGTAAAATGGTGGATGAATTTAGGCTTGACGAGCAAATTCATTTTTCAAGCCAGTCGGATTACGTATTATTAGAAAAATTATCTCGGACGCAATGATTATCAACTACATGGATTGAGTCGGGGGAATTATGCAGAAATGCCCAACTTGCGGTCATACGAACCGCCCCGGTGTTGTATTTTGTGAAAACTGTGGGACAAACCTCATCGCGGGTGCGCGGCCCCAATCTACCAAAGCCTTAGATGATGAGAAACAAAATCAACTTGAATCCTCGTTGGGGCGTTCTGTCTTCGACACAGGTGAACAAGGAACAGCGACTTTTCCCGAAGACGGCATCTTGCGAATGGAGATAGACGGCAGCCCCGATCCTATCATCATGCGTTTTGAACACCATGAAATGATTCTCGGTCGCCGTGACCCCGCCACCGGTGCTTTGCCCGATGTTGACCTAACACCATTTGCTGGTTATCGCATGGGGGTAAGCCGCCGCCACAGCCTCATTCGCTTAACCGACAAGCGCGTCCTTGAAATTTTGGACTTAGGCAGCGCCAATGGAACGATGGTCAATGGCCGTCGCTTAGAGCCACATCATCCAGAACCCTTGCATGATGGTGATCGTGTCAAACTAGGGGAAATTACCTTAATGGTGCGCTTCCAGAAAGCGCCAACTGAGGGTGAGACCCCAGCAACCAAACCCATTGAGCCGATAGACGCCTCGACCCAAGCACAGACCGCCTTGCTCGGTGGCCCGGTTGAGATTCCTGCTGTGCCTGCCCAACCGCCAGCCAGCCCACCTCAGCCGCTAGTAATCCCATTGCCTGAATCACCCAAACCAACCGCTGGTGGTACGGTGACCCAAGCGCCATCGCCAACTCCACCCAACCCGGCAGCTAGTCCGACTCCGAAATCAGATGCCGCTTTGGATACACAGCGTGTCGATGATAAATCCCCGTCAGACGGATCGGAGCCGCCTAAGAGCTAATCTTTGGAGGATTGATGATTGACGGCTTCATAATATTCGGCGGCAAAGCCACCACTATCGGTGGCAATGAGTACCCCCGATAATTTATTGACTACCAATTCGCCGAAGTGGTTAATTAACCGCCGCACTTGATCGGTCATCACGGTCATAAAATCGTCCCATGTGATGTCACCGGGTAGCTCCGGCTCTTTCATGGCACGGGTACTGGCAATATAGTTGATGACTGGCTGTACTTCCGAAAACACAAACGACCCCGGAATATCGTGACGCACCACAGCCTTAAAATGTCGCGCCAGCTTCACCGCCCCGTTTTCCAATGAAAAACTACCTTGCAGGGGATTGAATAGCGCCTCTTCTTCTTTAACCGGATACCCCAACAGGCTAAAAGCCCGCCGCATCAGAATGCTAAATTCCGCCATCGAAAGATGACTGTTGGTAGCAGCGATCAATACCCCATTGGGCTTTAATACCCGGTGGATTTCGCGCACCGTCGTGTCAAATTCTGCTACATGGAACAATACATGATTCGCCAGCACCACATCAAAAGTATGATCGGCAAAGGGAATCGCTTCTAAATCTCCGACAAGTAAGTCGGTTTCAGCGGAACGCTCATAGGAACGGGCTTTGCGAATCATCCCCTCGGATAAATCGAATGATACCAATTTACCATTGGGAATATGATTCAAAATGCCGTCAAGGTAAATCCCCGGCCCACAACCCGCATCTAAGGCAAATTCATCCCCCCGCCATTGATGCCGATCCAGCACCCAGCGCGGAAAATCTATCTGGGGGATGCTGTATAGTTTATGAGTTTGGTATCGTAAGGTGACAGCCTGTTCATCGGCATAGGCATTGCGCAGCAGCACATCGCGGTTGGTGTGGGGCTTGCTGGACATAACAGATCAGCGTCCTCGCTTGGCGTGGTCAAACTATAATCAAGAGTTCGATTTTAAGATTACTATACATTCAAGCCCATGAGAATACAAAAACGCGCTTGGGCAGTACCTAACTTCCTGAATTTCGTTGAATTTCCACCGGATAGCGAATCGTATTCAGTACCGGACAGGTCATTTCAACTTCATCATGCAGGCGCCGCAGGTCATCCGTTGATGCCGGGCTTTCAACATGGGCTATATAAGCCACATCCTGCAAACGTGGTGGTTTATCATAGGGCAATCCAACCACCCCTGCCATATCCAATTTGCCAGTGATCTCGATTTCAACATGATCGAGGGGAATATTCATCAAAGCTGCTTGAATCAGATAGGTATGCACCAAGCAACTTGCCACTGCTCCCAACAGCATTTCTGGCGCGGTTGGGCCTAACGCATGTCCAGCGAGTCCCGGCGCGGCGTCTGTGACCATGACCGAATCACCCATTCTAGTCGGTCTTGCTCCCGTAATGCCAGCGACTTTGGACGAAGCGGTCAGGGTGATCGTCGCTTTTTCTGGTGCATTCTGGAAATCGTTGCGCCGTTCCGCCAGAACCGATGCCTTGCGGGTCAGATAGCTGTCAAGTTTCGCCATCAAGATATTTCCTATAGTGTATGCTGAACCTATCCCAAGTGTAACACGCTCTGATAAAAAGGGAATTAAAAAGGCACGGGCTTGGATAACTCGTGCCTTTTTCAATCGCAGATCAGTAGGCTCTAGGGTTCGACCTTGACCCCACGCCAAAAGGCCACATAACCCTGAATGTTGTTGGCAGCAGGTTTAGGGTTTTGATAAGACCAAGCCGCGTTTAGATTGGTCTGTCCATTTACTTCAATATTGAAATAGCTGGCCTCACCCTTCCATCCACAGATGGTTTTCTTCTGGCTCTGGCTCAAGAATTCACTCTTAACGGCTTCGGGTGGAAAATAGTGATTGCCTTCCACCATCTCAGTACGATTACTTTCGGCGATCACGATCCCATTCCAAATTGCCTTGGGCATAACAATAACTCCTCACTGTTTTCCGGCAGCGTATATCTGTATATTTGACTCACATGAGTAACAAAAGGTTACTACCTAAACGTAAATTTGAAGCAAAATTAATGAGATTTTCATTTAATACACCCAAGTGAGGCATTATGTTTGGTACCCAGTTTCGACCCGACCAGATTCATTCCACCACCTTTATAGCATCCGGCGCGGTGATTGTCGGCGATGTCACCTTGGCCGAACTCACCAGTGTTTGGTTTAATGCCGTCCTGCGTGGCGACACCACCCCCATCACCATCGGCGCACGCAGCAATATTCAAGATGGGGCGATTCTCCATGCCGACCCCGGTTTCCCCGCTGAAATTGGCGAAGGAGTGACGGTGGGGCATGGCGCGATTGTGCATGGCGCAAAAATCGGCCATAACACGGTGATTGGGATGGGGGCGATTATTTTGAATGGCGCAGTCGTGGGCGAGAATTGCATCGTTGGCGCAGGGGCACTGATTACCGAAGGTAAGATTTTTCCGGCAGGTAGTCTGATATTGGGCAGTCCTGCCAAAGCAGTACGCGAACTCACCGAGGATGACATCAACCGCAATTATCTATCGGCTGAAACTTATGTGATGCGTTCGCGGGCGTTTATGGTTATGGAATAAAAAAGGGGTAGGCCCGAAGACCTGTCCCCTTTCTTATTTGTGGCAATTCTAGTTTAGATTCAGCACGGCGGCTTTAGCCCCGTGTCACAGAGCGCCTAAAATTCGCTGCAAAAATCGTGAATCCTACTGCGCGGACATCACAAACACGGCGGTAGTACGTGCCGGAATGGTGAATGTGCCAGCAGCGCTGTCATACGCCGAGCCTTGCACGATCAGGTCAGCGGAAGCCGCCTGTACAGGATGCAGATTGAGGGTCAGCCCCGCCAACTGTGTTTCGGTATAGGTGATCTCCGCACCCGTCGCGTTGAAGATGACCACGACCATATCATAGTTCGGGTCAACATCACCGCCACTGCCTTCGACGATTTGCATCACGATGACACCGGGCATTTGATCCGGGCCACTGTTAAAGAAGCGTACCTGTTCTTGAATTTGGGCCGCTGTTTGCAAACGGAACAAGGGTGAACTCTTGCGGATTTGCAGCATCTCGCGGAAGTGTGTCACCGCGTTCATGATGTCTGCCGGGCCGGGGACGATATTCGGATTCTCCAGTATGGGTTGAATCACGGCCCAATCGCCGCCATTATCGCCTTGAGGTGGCAAACCAACGCCCCAGTTATTGGTTTGATAGGTGAAGTCGAGGACGTTGAACCAGTCACCAGAGTTATAGCTGTTCTTGTCCATTGACTTCGAGCGCAGCATATCCATACCGGCATGGAAGAACGGCACCCCTTGACTGAGGGCCACAATATCAATGCCAAGATTTTGCATCCGCACACGATCCGCAACGGTGGCGGCTTCAGGTGCTTTGTATTGAATCAGGTCAAACAGGGTTTGATTGTCATGCGCTTCGGCATAGACGATGTGTTCCTGCGGGTCGAGGGTGTATGCGGCGGGGGTACCGTTATAGTCAATCTCCGCCCCAGTCACGGTTTCGCCCTCAGCATTGACGAGGGTGTAGTCGCGCAGATTGCCTGCCAACCCGACCTTGATCTGGTCACCAAAATGCAGCAAACGGGCCGCCTGTTCTTCGGGGGTGCCATCGGTGACACCATTCGGTTCAAGCGATAAACCGCTGACAAAGCCTTGATCTTGGAATCCGCCGAAGGGACTGCCACCACGCACCGCGTCACGCAGACGGTCATTAAACGTACCAATGCCCGTGCCACCCATATTCAACTGGGTCGCATTGACGCCGCGTGCATTTTGGGCCACTTCACCAAAATCCCAACCTTCGCCATAGAGGTAAATGGATTTGCCATCTACGCCGCTGTTTTCAATCGTCAAGGCATCCAACGCCGCCCGTACATGCTCCATATTGGTACGCATGTGATGACCCATCAGGTCAAAGCGGAAACCGTCTACCTTGTATTGGGTGGCCCACAGCACCACCGAGTCAATCATGAGTTTTTCCATCATGTTATGTTCGGTAGCGGTATTCGCACAGCAGGTGCTACTGGCAACCGCGCCGTTGTCATCTAAACGATGATAGTAGCCGGGCACAATGCGATCAAGCACTGATCGGTTGGCCTGACCGCTGGCATTGGTGTGGTTATAGACCACGTCCATGACCACGCGCAGTCCATTTTGATTGAGCGATTGCACCATTTCGCGGAATTCGACAATACGGGTAGTGCCATCGGGATTGGTGGAATAGCTACCTTCGGGCACACTGTAGTGATAGGGATCATAACCCCAGTTGAAACCATCTTGATCGCGGATAGCATCAATGAGTTCCTGTTGATTGGAAGCTGCTGGCCCAAAACCGGCCAGTTCTTCAATGGTCGGCCCGACCCACGTGGAGCGATCTTCATTGATGGTCGCAATGTCAAACACGGGCAGTAGGTGGACATGGGTCAAGCCAGCCTGCGCCAGTGCAATCAAATGCGCCATGCCGTTGCTATCTACCAGCGTAAAGGCTTTGTAGGTGCCCTTGAGTTCGTCTGGTACAGCAGCATCGGTCACGCTGAAATCGCGGATGTGCAGCTCATACAGCACAATATCTTCCGGGGCATCCAGTGGCGGTTTCTGCAAATCTACCCAACCAGCGGGCGCCAAGGATGGGTCGGCAAGGTCAACAATCTGGCTGCGAGTGCTGTTGGTCGCAAGGCTTACCGAATACGGGTCAGTGACCAGATTCTTCACTACAGCCGCTTCTTTGGGCACAAACACTTCGACTTCATACAGATAGAACTTGCCATTCCAATCGCCAGTTGCACCTGTTGCTGTCCAAACACCCGTCGCGGGGTCAACTGTCATCGGGGTGGTGACACTGGTGGTCGCTTCGGCGGAATCTGCAAAAACATGCAGGGTAACCGAACGGGCCGTCGGTGCCCAAACACTGAGGCTGATACTGTCGGCACTGTAAACCGGGCCAAGTTTGCCATCATATGTGTATAGCTCATCCAGTACACCCGGAATTTGCAGGCCTGTTGCGTCCACTGCGTTACCATCGGGGTCAACCACCGAAACGGCAATCTGCCCCTTAAGTAGTTCGGGTGCACGGGAGGCATCACTCAGTTTGAGGGCCAGAGCGCCTGCCAAGTGCGGGAATTTCGCAAGGACGGCTTCGCTCAATCCGGCCTCATCAACTGTCAATGAGATTGCTTCACCACCGGATACACCAGCGCCAGTCAAGGCAAGACCACCATCAGCTGCATAGTGCAGGGTGAAAGTACTGCCTTCAGGAGCGTCCACATCCCACGCAATCGTATCGGGTGTTACCCAATAGGCCTGCAACATGAGCAGGCTACCTTTGGGAGCGCCCGCCGTGCTAATCGTCATCACCTTGGTTTCCGAGTTCCATTCAAAAACGACTTCTTTGCCAATGGAGGTAAAGCCAATATTCGCGCCGCCGGGAGCGCCATCAGCCCCATAGTTTTCATCCCAAGCGAGATTAATGGCGACCTTTGCCTCAAACGCACCTTCAGGAACACCGTTCGCGGTAAAGGCATAGATGCCATCGCCATCGGGGTCTTGTAGCCATGTCACCAAGCAACCGGGTTCCCAATCGCCGCCATTGCCGTTGGTATCGGGGCAACCCACTTCGCTCTGATAGCTACCGGGGGCAGTAGCGATGATGGAATTGATGTTATCGGTAATCCAGTGCGTGGTGTGGCTGTAATAGAAGGTGACAGTTGTCGTCTCGGCTAAGGATAAGGGGATATTCGGGCCGTCACGCAGTGCACCTAGCCCATAATTCTCATCCCACGAACCATTCAAAGCCGCCTTATACTCATATTCACCGGCGGGAAGTTCCCATGAGCCTGACCAAATATCACTGGCTTCGTCATAGGTCAAAAACGTAGCGGCACATTCTGGTTGCCAATCACCCGGACAGCCCAAAACACTCTGCACCGTCCCCGCGATGGCAACGCTGTCGGGTGGTGTGGCTTGGGTAGTATCGGGGGTTGGGACTTCGGCTGAACTAACAATCGTCATCACTTTGGAATTGGAATCCCATTCAAAAACGGTGGGGTCAGCCGACGTAGCGAAGGCAATATTTGCTCCACCGGGTGCACCATCTGCACCATAGTTTTCGTCCCATGTGAAGTTAACGGCAACCTTCGCTTCATAAGCGCCTTCAGGAAGGCCAATCGCGGTAAAGGTATAGATGCCATCACCATCGGGGTCTTGCAGCCATGTGCGTAAGCAGGCGGGTTCCCAATCGCCACCATTGCCATTGGTATCGGGACAGCCATATTCACTCTGATAGCTACCGGGAACAGTGGCGATGATGGAATTAACGTTATCGGTAATCCAGTGCGTGGTATGGCTGTAATAGAAGGTAACAGTCGTTGTCTCGGCTAACGACAGAGGGATATTCGGGCCGCTTGGTTCCGCGTTTAAGCCGTAGTTTTCGGTCCACGCGCTATCCAAAGCCGCCTTATATTCATAGTCACCAGCGGGGAGTTCCCATGAACCTGACCAAATATCATTGGCTTCGTCATAGGTCAAGAATGTGACATCACATTCTGGTTGCCAGTCACCCGGACATCCCAAGACACTCTGAATCGTCCCCGCGATGGTAACGCTTTGGGGTTGTTCAGTTTGGGCAATAACGGATGTTGGGAGAATGGGGGTTAGAATTGAGAGGATTACTGCGAACAGAATGACAGGAACCATCAGACGATGGAGTGCCCTAGAGAATTGATGCATTGTAGCTCCTAGCTCCTTTGCAAAATTGCGTAAAAAACCTATTGATTTTTGACCTCCCAATTCTAACCCCTCTCAGCGGTTACTGCATGTGATAAATCTCATTTTTCTTTTATTTGGGCCAAGCAAAGGTACTATTTTTTGGCGCCTCTCGCGGATGACCAGCCATTGCTTATGCGGCTATTTTGAGCAACAGCAAAAAAGGCTGCCTAACATTAGACAGCCTTTTATTTCACTACTTTTGGGCTGGATTCCGACTAGAAATCCATACCTTGCGGTTTATTCAGTGACCAGCGGCAGACCTGCACTCGCCCACGCCCCGGATCCACCGGACAGGACGCGAATGTCGGTATAGCCCAGCAACTGCAACATCATCATCGCCATCGTGCTGCGATGGGTGGGGTTGTCATAAAGGACAACTTTGCCAGTGGTAGGCACTTCGGCAATGCGGGTCATGAAATCGGCAAATGGGATATGCATCGCCCCTTCAATAAAGCCCTGTGCATATTCGCCATCGGTACGGACGTCAATCAAAACCACAGGATTTTCGGCCAGTTCGGCGCTCAAATCTTCCGCTTTAACAGTGCCGTATCCGGCGGGTAGATTAGCCAGATATTCAGCTACCAGCGGCAGTACACTTTCGTTGACGGCAGGCATCGTACCGGGTTCAACTGTCGTCCCTACGTCGGTGACAGGTAGTTCAGAGGTCATCCAAGCCTTGGTGCCACCCAGCAGGCTGCGTACATTCGTGTAACCCAACAGTGTCAGGCTTTCCATAACCAAGGCGGAACGGTGTCCACTACCGCAGTAAACCACGATATTCGCATCGAGAGCAGGCAGAAGGGCCAGACTATCGGCGACGGTTTCAATTGGAATGTTAATCGCGCCTTCAATATGACCTTCGGCGTATTCATCAATCGAGCGCACATCTACCAAGGTCAGCTCGCCACCCGCTGCCAATTCGGCTTCGAGATCGGTCACGCGCAACGCATTAAAGCTATCGGGGAGCGCAGCAACGTATGCGGTCAAATAGCTTGGCAGGTCGAATTCTGCGGCGGCAGGCATTCCACCCTCAACAGGCAGACCTTCCGCAACCCAAGCATTGAAACCGCCAGCCATATTGCGCACATTCGGATAGCCCATGAGTTTGAGCATGGTCATGGCAATGCCACCACGATAGCTGCTGGCACAATAGACCACAATTTCCGTGTTCTTGTCAGCGGGCCACATATCCTGATGGGACATGAATTCGTCAATCCAAATGTGTTGGGCGCCCGCGATGTAGCCCTGTTCGTTCCATTCGGTTTCGCTGCGAACGTCAATCAGAAGAAGTTCTTTTTCAGCCAGTTGTTCTGCAAGGGCGGCGGCACCGACTAGGCCATAACCTTCTGGTAATGAACTGAGATAACCATCAACGGCGGCCAAAACATCGGCGTCGAACTCAGGGGCGGTGCCAGCTTCTGGCATGAATGGTTCTGTAGTTGAGGGGAATTCTTCACCGACCCAAGCATTGAAGCCACCCTTCATCGTCTTGGCATTGGCATAGCCGAGAACATTCAAGGAAGACTGAGCCAGCATGGCACGTCCACCGCTTTTGCAGATGACGATGATTTCGGCATTAAGATCGGGCAGCAAATTCAGATTCTTGCCCAATTCACGGATGGGTACATTAAATGAGCCTTCAATATGCCCTTCAGCATATTCATTTACTTCACGCACATCGAGCAATACGGGTGTGCGCTCAATTAAAGCTGTGCCGACATCTTCTGCCGAAATCGCACCATAGCCTTCAGGCAGGTTTTGATTATAGGCCTCAAGTGCGGCAATGACCGAATCAGTTTGAGCAAGTGCTGGTGCCCACATGAGCGCCATTACTGCTATGAGGATAAGGAGGGTTAGTTTTTTCATATAGATTCCTTTTCTTGATACTTAAACGATGTTGACATCGTAATGCTCAATTGTCCCAAAACGAGGCACTCCCATTCAAAGGCGCCTCTTGATTGGTCGTATTAATCCGACCCCCAGAAACTGCCTTCTTCTGTAGGAGTCGCGGCGGGTTCTTCGGCTCCACCCCAGAAATCAGCTTCTGGTGCAGGGGTCGCCTCGGTATCGCTTGAATCGCCCCAGAAACCATCCCCTGTGGATTCGGTAGCTTCAGGGGTCTCGGTATCGGATGACCCACCCCAGAAATCTCCACCATCCGTTGCAGGAGCTTCGGTCGGGGCTACTTCACCTGTAATCACATTCTCATAACCTTCGGGCAATGGCGGCGCGGCTGGCACAATAATGTCTGCGTTTGCTTCCAATTCCTCCGGCGCCACTTTATCCGCCGTCAAGAAGATCGCATCATTGCCATGACATGATGTACAGCTCTGCGTCTGTGGTGTATTGCGCTGAATATTGTGAGGTGTAGAGTAGGCCCATGTAGGACGATTGCTATAATTGGGCAGCAAGTTTTCGCCATAGAAACTGAACGAGTTTTCATCAATCGGTACGTGGCGGACGGTCACATATTCATAAGGACGGTCACCATCGCGCAGCACATTGTGGCCGATATAGAATCCTAGCCAGTTTTGTTCGACTGCGAAGAAGGCTATATCATCTTCATTGCGCTCAACATGACAGTTGATGCAGTTGGAATATGTAACGCTGTGGCAAACTTGGCAAGATATAGATTCAGTACCATGAATTTCATGCTGCAATATCCCTGAACCAGCCCCAATCTCGGCTTTATGACACGATTCACATGAAGGCCCTTGTGCGCCATCATAACGATGGGCAGCGTCCGCAGTGGTGATGCCGTGCATTTCGTCGCCCGTGTGGCAATCATTACACGCCATTCGAGCGCGGAAATGGACATCACTTGGGATTTCCTCATGAGCGCCATAATATTCGTCTTTGACGCGGCTACCATGACAGGCGGTGCAGTTGCGGCTCATTGTGGGTTCTTCAAGGAATGTGTGGCCTTGCAGTAACCCACCACCAACGGATTTGGGTTGGCTGATATGGCAATCACCACAGGTAGCATGACAAGAATCGCAGTGATAGGACTCCATATTCTCAATGGTGAGATGATTTTCCGGAATACTACGTTCGTGTAGGGCTGTGTCGTAGCCAGCGAGTGTGTTATGCAGTGAATTGGCTGATGCGGCTGTGATGGCAGGATGGCACTTGGCACAGCTAACATCAGTCTGATCGGTTGGACTAGCCACCATATTGGTGTGCGCCACTTCCATATCTTCTACAGACTGTCCTTGGTGGCATTCTGTACAGTTAATTAGTGAATGTATATCGGTTGCATAGGTGTTGGCGTCAATCCAGACGCGCTGCCATGGCTCCATCGGAGCCACGGAGCCACCTCACCCCGGACCTGTTGAGAGGCCTTCGGTTGACTCTTCAGGTTTGGCGAGTTCTCGAAGGGTAGCTTCATCGGTGTGGCAGTCCAGGCATTCTACATCAACGAACGGTTCTATTTCAGCCACCATTTGCTCGGCTGTAATGTTCGTGCCGCTGACCAATACATCTTCAGCAGCATTCGTTGGTACTATGCTTGTTTCCAGTTCGGGGGCGCTTTTGTCAGGAGCACAACTCACCACCACTGAACTGAGGATTAAAAACAGACCAATGAGCAGAATAACTCCTGCTACTGAACGCATATGCATAAGAATTTGTGTCTCCCCTCTCTTTTCTTATGAGGATGGAGGATCAAAGCAAAGATCTAATTCCTTGATAATCAGACCAAATTTTAATGAGCTACGATAGTGATTTTTGTCACGAATAAACTACGCTAGATTCCACTATGGAATAGGCATCTATATTGGGTACATTGAAACAGTGGTGCAGCTTGGTCAATAGGGGTGCATATTATTATTTTTACATAATCCGTAATTTCTGGAGAGGATGTGTAATTTTGCCTCCGCGTATCAATTCAAAAAAAACATCAGTTTATAGATCAATTGCCCTCATCATTTTTATGATGGGGATGGGTGTTTTATTTAGTTACCAAGTTCATGCTCAAGATGGGGGAACTTCCACCGCGACCCCCGTCGCAACCATAGAAGCCACTCCGATTCCACAAGATTGTGCCGAATGTCATATTGATGTGGCGAAGAACTGGCAGACCAGTTCACATGCGTTGGCTTTTCAAGGCGAGACATTTCAAACCGCTTGGAACCATGTGAATCAGGACCCCAATTGTTTGACCTGCCACACCACAGGATTTTCGGCAGCGAGTGGGGAATATCAACATGCGGGTGTTACGTGTGAGGCTTGTCACGGGACAACCCCGCCCAATCACCCGGATGATCCATTAATGGTTGAACCGGGTATCGAGGTATGCACCACGTGCCACATCGAAACCTATCAAGAATGGCGACGCAGCGGGCATGGCGACCAACAATTGGCTTGTACGGTCTGCCATAATCCTCACCCACAAACCTTGCGTTTTGAGACATCATCAGAGTTATGTTTAAATTGTCATGTAACCGACTATGATGTCGAATCGTTCGCCCATGCCTCCCATCCCGAAGAAGCCTGCACCAACTGTCACTGGCACGCCGGCACAACTGATAACTCAGAGCATTTGTTGACCGGGGTGCTGCTCCCCACCGGGCACGATGCCAATGTGACCACTGCAACCTGTACTGACTGTCATGCGGAACTCGTCGCTAGTGAAAGTGTAGATGGCTCCTCAACTGAATCCGTTAGTATCGCAGCGTTTAGCCTCGGTGAAGCCAAGATCGAAATTGAAGAATTAGAAGCAGAAGTTTCCGAAGTTCGCGCTCAGGGTGAAAATTCGGCGGCGGCCCATTTGATGCAAGGGCTAATTGTCGGTGGGGCACTTGGCATACTAGCGACCATTATACTGTCGCGCCTCCAAAAGTGGCTGGATTGGAAGCGAGAGGATAGCCATGAATAAACCCACCCAAGACAAATTCATCACCCGCCGTGAGTTCATCACGATGCTTACCGGCTTAGGGGCAAGTGTCGGAGTCGCAGCGGTCTTAAGCGACTTTGACTCTTTGAATGATCTCATCCAAAAAGAATTGGCGATTGATCTGAATGAAGAACCCCTAGAGAAAAAGTCGCATGGCAATGGGAAACATCGCTGGGGCATGGTGATTGACCTAAGCAAGTGTATCGGCTGCAAATATTGTGTATATGCCTGTCAAGCCGTGAACGATGTCCCTGATGACATGCGTTGGAACGTATATCTGACGGATGAAACCGAGTCCGGCAATATATTCCACATGACCCGTCCTTGCCTGCACTGTCAAGATGCCCCATGTGTGGCGGTCTGTCCGGTACAAGCCACCTATGTCCGTGACGATGGCATCGTGATTATGGATTATGATGTGTGTATCGGCTGCCGATATTGTCAGGTAGCCTGTCCCTATGGTGCCCGCACCTTTAATTGGGAAAAGCGCACTGCTTCAAGTGGCTACCAAGAAGATTGGGGAACAGCCGAAGTTGACCGCCGTCCGCGTGGGGTCGCTGAAAAGTGTACCTTCTGCGTGCATCGGATTGATCGAGGGATTCCGCTGGGGCTAGTGCCGGGTATTGATCGTGCGGCAACTCCTGCCTGTGTCAATATCTGTCCGGTCAAGGCGCGTGTATTCGGTGACTTGAATGACCCGAACAGCCCGATTTCACAGGTCATCGCCAGCCACCCAACCTTCCGTCTGCGTGAAGAGCTTGGTACCGAACCTAATGTTTATTACATTCCACCGGAAGGAATGGTGCTATGACCACTATAGCTGCTCCAACATCCACTGATCGGCCAATCAGTAGCCCCAATTCAACGTTCCGCGTGTGGATCGGCTTCCTAATTTGCCTGCTCACCATCGGTGTTTTAAGTGCGGTATCTGTTTTATGGAATGGGCTAGAGGTCACCAATCTGACCAACCAAGTCCCTTGGGGGTTGTGGATTACGGTTGACCTATCGGCGATCGCGCTTGGTGCAGGGGCATTTTCCCTATCTGCCGTAGCCTATTTGCTGCGAGCAGATTCCTTTCGCAGAATCGCACGCATGGCTGTCTTTGCAGGATTGGTCGGCTACACCTCAGCCATGCTGGCCCTCGCAATGGATATTGGCCGTCCGGATCGCTTCTGGCATCCCATTCTCTACTGGAATATCCACTCGGTGCTGTGGGAAGTCACGATGTGCGTGATTCTGTACTCGACAGTATTGGGGGTTGAATTTGCCCCTATCCTGATGGAAAGCAAAATTGTCAGCAAACGCTTTCCGAAAGCACCTAAAATCGGTCATACCATCCATCAATTCGCCCCGGTTGCGGCAATTATTGGGCTTGGGCTGTCGCTCTTACACCAATCCTCACTGGGGGCAACCTACGGCGTTTTGGTGGCACGCCCCATTTGGTTTAAGCCATCCCTGCCTGTCATGTTTATCCTATCGGCAGTCGCGGCGGGGGTGACCTTCACACTGGGCGTAACAGTGTTTTATGAAAATGTTGTCAAGACGCGCCAGATTAGTGATAAGCTGCGGCGTCAAATCGCAATGCTGGCTGGTCTGACCATGCTGGCCTATCTGTACCTAAAACTCTGGGATTTCTTGGCGACCAGCTACTACAGCCACCTGCCGTCGCGGGTAGAGGACTTAGATCTGTTAAATCGTATCGCCCCCTATGGCAGTTCCTTCTGGATTATCGAAGTTCTGCTGGGTGGTCTAATTCCTGCTGTCATTCTCTTGACACCTAAACTGCGTGCCCAAGATAAATGGATCTTAGCGGCGGCTTTACTTGCATTCATTGGCATTGTCGTCAATCGGTGGAATGTGACCCTTTCAGGTTTGATTGTGCCAATGGATTGGTCACCCGGCGTGGCTGAGGTCTTACACGTAAACAGCTATCGGCCCAATTGGACTGAATGGGGGATCGCAGTCGGTGTCCTTGGCTATGGATTAATGGCCTTGACGTTAGGACTGCGCTTCTTGCCCATGTTCCCACACGACGATCACTGAAGTTTCGCAGGTGAAGGACATTATGCTCCACGACAAAACATCACCCATCCTCACCTTCCGTGATTTGCCTGCTGTAAATAGCTTATTGGAAGAATCGGCCATACATCTTTTGATCGAGGTGTATGGCCGTGAAGCCGTCTTATCTGAAGTGCGTAATGTGCTTCAAGCGACCCGATCTCACCTACAAAATGGAAATTCTAACCCCTTCTCCATCGAGTCCCTCATCGAACACATCAGTCAAACGCTGGCCGATAATTTCCAGCTTTCCCTACAACCCGTCATCAATGCGACGGGTGTCATCTTGCACACCAATTTGGGTCGCGCTCCACTTTCTGAAGCCGCTTTACAGGCCGTCCAGCAAGTCGCCGGGAGCTACAGCAATCTCGAATTTGATTTGGAAACAGGCACTCGCGGAAAACGCCAGCAGCATATCGAGGACTTGGTTACTGAGGTGATCGGGGCCGAAGCCGCGATGGTGGTCAACAACAATGCCGCCGGGGTGATGCTGGCTTTAAGCGCTTTGGCAAATGGAAAAGAGGCCATCATAAGTCGTGGTCAATTAGTCGAGATTGGCGGCGGCTTTCGGATGCCGGATGTGATGCTGCAAAGTGGCGTAAAACTGGTCGAGGTCGGAACGACTAACCGCACCCGCCTGACCGATTATGCGCGTGCCATCACTAGTGAAACGGCTATCCTCATGCAAGTCCATCCCTCGAATTTCCGCATTGTCGGCTTTACTGAAAATGCCCCCTTGCCCGAATTAGCAGCATTGGCCCATCAACATAACCTGCTGTGCATAGATGATCTTGGCAGCGGCGCACTGCTCGATACTGCGGCCTATGGTTTGGAGCATGAACCGACCGTGCAAGAAAGCCTCGTAGCGGGTGCGGATGTCGTCTTATTCAGCGGCGACAAATTACTCGGTGGGCCACAAGCAGGGATTTTGGTCGGCAAAAAAGCGGTATTGGATCGGCTCAAAAAACATCCCCTAGCACGGGCTTTACGGGTAGATAAAATGACCATCGCGGCCCTTGCAGCGACCCTCAACCATTACCGGCGCGGCAACGCCACCACCCAGATTCCAATTTGGTCAATGATAGCTATGCCCCTCCAACAAATTCACCAAATTGCGGAACAATGGATAGCCCTTTTGGGTGGCTTTATCATTAACGGTGAATCAGTAGTAGGCGGCGGCAGCTTACCCGGTTATACCCTGCCGACGACCCTCTATGTTGTTCCTGTTGCCTCGGCTGCACAGGGTCAGGTTGCTCTGCGTGAAGGCACAATCCCCATTATTGCGCGTGTCACCGAAGACCAATTGGTACTTGACCCGCGTACCATCCTACCCGGCCAAATCGAAGCAGTTACAACGGCGTTGCGCCAGCTACTAAATTAGGGGGGTTCCTATGCGGGTTATTTGCACGGCGGGACACGTCGATCACGGCAAGTCGGCGCTGGTCGAAGTGTTATCCGGCACTCATCCGGATCGTTTGCTTGAAGAACAAAAACGTGCCATGACCATTGATCTCGGCTTTGCATGGATTGAATTGGACAATGAGATTATTGGCATTGTGGATGTCCCCGGTCATCAAGATTTCATTGAAAATATGCTGGCGGGCGTCAGTAATTTGGATGCGTTTCTGATGGTCGTCGATGTCAACGAAGGCATCATGCCCCAAACCCGCGAACATCTAGTGATTCTGCAATTGATGGGAATGCAGTATGGTGTGGTAGCCCTGACCAAAATTGACACCGTGCAAAATCCCGATGATATAGAATTGGCGACCCTGCTTATCCAAGATGAGCTTACCGCATCCGGTTTTAACGATGTCCCCATTGTGCCCGTTTCGGCCCATCATAGTATTGGGCTTGATGATCTGCTCAATACACTGCGAAGTGTTTTGGCGGCCTGCCCGATGCGTACCAAGTTGGATGGCGCGATTCTGCCCATTGATCGGGTGTTCACCATGCAAGGCTATGGAACAGTCGTCACAGGAACGCTCTCCGGCGGGGCGCTGTCAGTGGGCGATGAAGTTGAGATTCAGCCAAATGGCCTAAGCGCACGCATTCGGGGCTTGCAGTCGCATAATCTGGCGCTGGAAACCGTTGAACCGGGTCGTCGGGTGGCGGTCAACCTTACCAAGATTTCCAAGCAGGATATTCAACGTGGGGATGTACTAAGCCTACCGGGTCTCGTGTTGTCAACCAACCGGGCCGATGTCGTATTGCGATGTTTACCCCAAGCCTCCCGTCCCATACGACACAATGAAACCGTGAAGGTATTTATTGGCCCCGGCAGCACGCTGGCACGACTTCGATTGCTCGACGGTGATGAATTGTCACCCGGTCACGAGGGCTTTGTCCAACTCGTATTTCAAGCGCCACTCCCTCTGCGCGATGGGGATCGTTTTGTAATACGCATTCCCTCACCGGCTGAGACAATTGGTGGCGGACGTGTGTTATGCGCGGTCTCGCCCCAATTTTGGAAACGTAATCGCCCGATGGTACTGGAACGCTTTCAAGTTTTGTCCAGTGGAACACCGCTTGAAACACTGGTGTTTGAATGTTATGAAAATGGCCTGCCGATGCCCATTAGCTATTTTGATAACCCACTATTATTAAATCAGGCCATTGCCCAAAATGACCTCGTGACCATTCATGACCATGTAATCCATGCTGGGGTTTTGAAGGCCTTTTCAGAAAGTGCCCAAACAATTCTGGCTCAATTTCATCGTGAACATCCTCTCAAACGCGGGATGTTGCCTGAGCAGTTGTTAGCCAAAATGCGCCTGAGTCCAGAAAACACACGAGTCATCCAAGCCTTAATCGGAACAGGTGAAATTGCGGATGACCGGGGGGCAATTTGCCTTCCGAGTCACAAACGTACCATTACGAAAGCACAACAGAAAGGCATTGCCAAATTACTGTCCCTGTTTGAGGCACAACCCTATAATCCACCATCACATAAAGAAGCCCTCCAGCATGTAGAAGCGAGCCTCTTACAACTACTGATCGAGGACGGCGAACTTGTTTTTCTAAAACCCGATGTGTTGCTGCTGCTATCAACCTACCTAGAAATGCTGCGGTATGTCCGTCACCACCTTGAGACAAATGAGATCATCAGTGTTGGAACATTGCGGGATGCTTTTTCGACTTCAAGGCGCATTGCAATGCCTTTCCTCGATTATTTGGAGGCACAGAAGGCCACACGACGCACCCCCGAAGGGCATGTGTTGGATGCGCCGGATTGGGACACACTGGAAAGTATCCATTAGACCAGTATAATTACATATGGGAGTGCATAAGTCCCGGTGGGCTTCCCTGTCTTCAAAACCGGTGACGGGCAGAGTTCCTGTCCGTGGTGGGTTCGACTCCCATGCATTCCCGCACACCATTGCCTATCATTTTGATGCGATGTGTTCCTCACGCTGAGATACCCCTCACTAATCAGCCAAACCGTGAACGCTGACCTCGTTATTTCTAATGGCGCTAATCTGAATTGGCGGAAGGTTTTGTAGAATCCCCACAATTCGATTTTCTGGGCCATCCATGTTACTCAACCTTGCGTTAGATGAACTACAATAGGGATATACGGCCCATCAAGGAGTGACACATGGATGAATTTAGACCTGATCCCGATGTGCTGTTGGCGGCGATCCAAAAAGATGAGGCACGTCACCAGCGGGGTAAGCTCAAAATCTTCTTTGGCATGGCGGCAGGCGTCGGTAAAACCTATACGATGTTGGATTCTGCACACCAACTGCGGCTCAAAGGGGTAGATGTCGTGGTGGGATATGTCGAAACCCACCGACGAGCCGAAACGGAGCTACTGCTAGAGGGATTGGAAGTCATTCCTCGTCAGCAGGTAGAATATCGCGGCACCCAGTTGGAAGAAATGGATACCGACGCGATTTTGGCCCGTCGTCCGGAGATTGTCTTGGTGGACGAGTTGGCCCATACAAATGTGCCCGGTGTTCGCCATCTCAAGCGGTATCAAGACGTCCAAGAATTGCTTGAAGCCGGCATTAATGTGCATACCACCATCAACGTCCAACATTTCGCCAGCCGCGCCGATGCGGTCCATCAGATTACCGGAATCACGGTTCATGAGACAGTGCCCGATTCAGTCTTGGATATGGCGGATGAAATTGAACTAATTGACCTCTCGCCAGAAGAACTTCGTCAACGTCTTCAGGAAGGCAAGGTATATACCACCGAGCGCATTGAGACCGCCGCCAGTAACTTTTTCCGTATCGGCAATCTTACAGCCCTGCGTGAAATGGCCCTACGCCTAACAGCCGAGCGTGTGGATCATCAGCTTCAGGATTATATGAATATCAAGCAAATCGCCGGCCCGTGGAAGTCTGGCGAACGTTTGATGGTTGCCATTAGTCCAAGCCCGTTTTCCGAGCAACTCATTCGGTGGACACGACGCATGGCCTATAATTTGGAAGCCCCATGGTTAGCCGTCTATGTTGAAACGCCGCATGAACCAAGCCCTGAAGACAAACAGCGGCTTGCTAATCATCTTTCACTGGTTCGAAGCCTCGGGGGTGAAGTGGTGGTCGCTTCGGGCGCAGACATCAATGAAGGCCTGCTGCGTTTGGCCCGCCAACGAAACGTGACCCAGATTATTGTGGGCAAACCCCTCCGCCATCCACTGCAAGCTATTTTGCGGGGGGGGTCGCTGGTTGACCGCCTCATTCGGGCCAGTGGGGATATTGACATTTATGTGGTGACCGGGGACAAGCCCGAAGGCCAGCGTTCTATCCGTGTGCCCACCCCAGTCCCGCATTCGATGTGGGTACAATACCTAATCTCGATAGTTATCGTATCTGCGATTACGGTTTTAGATCTCATAGCGCTCCCCTACATTGGCTATCAAGCGATTGGCTTGCTGGAATTATTGACTGTACTCCTCATCGCTATTTATGTAGGGCGTGGGCCAGCGCTGTTAGCCGCTGTCTTGAGTGCCCTCTCTTGGAATTTTCTTTTCATTACCCCGCGCCTTACTCTTGAAATCTCGAAGGTCGAGGATTCCATTCTATTTGTCTTGTATTTTGCCATCGCTATCTTCACTGGTAACCTGACTGCACGATTACGCACGCAAGAACGGCTGGCACGGAACAACGCCGACCGCACTATCGCGCTATATGCCCTTGCCCGCGATATCGCTAGGGCGGTTAATATGAATGATGTTCTACAAACGGCGGTGACTCAACTTGGGCAGGTCTTTGACGCTCAAGTTGCGGTTCTTTTGGCACAGCAAGACAAGCTGGACTTAGAGCCACATCGCTCAAGCACATTAAGTTTGGATAACAAAGAATATAGTGTTGGGCTTTGGGCCTTTGAAAATGGCAAGCCAGCCGGCAGATTTACCGACACCTTACCCTTATCAACGGCCCAATTTATCCCTCTCAATACGCCGACACGCACCGTCGGGGTCATTGGTATTCGCACGCATCAACAACAGCGTCTATCGTTTGACCAAGAAGCTCTCCTTGAGACATTCATAAATCAAATCGCCCTTGTGATTGAGCGTGAACTTTTGGACGAGGCCGCCGAACAATCCGCGATGTTGAAAGAATCTGAACGGCTGTATACCACGTTGTTGAATTCCATCTCGCATGAACTGCGTACCCCCATAGCCACGATCATGGGGGCGTCAAGTAGCCTGCTCGATGCCGCAACCGAGGCTAACGGGAAGGCCCGTATTGAATTGAGCAAAGACATTCAGAGCGCCGCAGATCGCCTCAATCGCCTTGTCGAAAACCTACTCGACATGTCGCGCCTAGAGAGTGGTCGCCTGCAACTTAAACAGGAGTGGTGCGATATAAGTGACCTAATTGGCGTGGCCGTCAAAAGTGTTGATTATTGCAGCAGCAATCATCCCATCTATATCCATGTTCAGCCCGATGTGCCTCTGATACAGGTAGATTTTGTCCTGATGGAGCAGGTCATTGTGAATCTATTGGACAACGCCTGCAATTACACGCCACCCAGCACGCCCATTACAATCGCAGCCAAAATCGTCGGTCAACATGTAGAAATAACAGTCAGCGACACAGGCCAAGGAATTCCACCCGACGCGATTGAACGCATCTTTGAGAAATTTTATCGGCTACCCGGCACACCCAGCGGAGGAACAGGATTGGGCCTGTCCATTAGTCGTGGGTTGACCGAAGCGCACGGCGGAACTTTGAGCGCCGAGAATTTGCCGGAAGGGGGGGCAAAATTTACACTACAGTTGCCACTTACGAGTTCACCACCGCCTGTACAGGAGGCACAGCATGGCTGATGGGGCGCAGATTTTGATTGTGGACGACGAGCAGCAGATCCGACGTTTTCTTCGTATCAGCCTAGAAGCGAATGGGTATCAGATTCACGAGACAGCGACCGGGCACGATGCCATTCTCAAGACTGCCCAAATTCGCCCCGATCTGATTATTCTCGATATGGGTCTACCCGATATGGAAGGGCTAGAAGTGATTAGCCGCCTCCGAGAGTGGACTAAAACTCCAGTGATTATCCTCTCAGTACGGGATAGCGACCTCGACAAAGTTGCCGCGCTGGATGCGGGTGCTGATGATTACTTGACCAAACCGTTTAGCCTAGATGAACTCATGGCGCGTATCCGAACTGCTCAGCGCCATGCCCAACCCCAGCAGGATGAAGCCATCTTCATCGCTGGTCGCCTAAAAGTAGACCTAACCCGCCGTTTTGTAACAGTGGATGGTGAATCCATCAAACTCACCCGCACTGAATATGCCCTACTGCGCCTACTAATTCAGCACGCCGGCAAGGTTTTAACCCATCAGCAAATCCTGCGAGAGGTGTGGGGGCCAGAATACATCAATGAAACACATTACTTGCGGGTGTATTTTGCCCAGCTTCGCCAGAAAATTGAAGAAAATCCAGCCTTACCCGCGATTATTATCACCGAACCGGGCGTTGGCTATCGTCTGGTACGTCCCTAAATGTGCCTAGCGGCGATATACACCTCATCTGCATTTTTCTAAATGGGCAGGAGTTGAAACAAACATCTTCTCCATCCATACGGGTTCGTGCTTTATTTACCACTCGTTCAGGGGAAAGAATGTCAGTAGAAATCAGGATAGATTCACTTGTGTTGGAGTTTGAATAAGTCTAGTGTGAAGGCTATTCCACTGCGCTTCCATTGACGGTCGCATATCAGTTGACTGGATTGGAGGCCTCTATGGGAAATACAACCCTCCCCATGATTCAAGGGTATCTCGTTCACGAAGAAATTGAAGTAGGCGGGTTTGGGGTGGTTTATCGCGCCACCCAGCCTCTCCTCGGTCGGGATGTTGCCATCAAGTTCATCCTGCCCCACTACGCCAATGAACCCGAATTTGTCCGCAATTTTGAAGCCGAAGCCCAACGAATAGCCCGCTTGGAACATCCCCACATCGTGCCCGTATACGATTATTGGCGCGATCCGCATGGGGCATATCTCGTCATGCGCTGGCTGCCGCGTACCCTCAAAGGATGTTTATTACAGGAAGGCGCGTTGACCCTGACAGAAACCCTGCATCTGCTAGATCAGATCGCCGACGCGCTGGCTGCGACCCATCGGCAGGGGGTGATTCATCGGGATATCAAACCGGGCAACATTTTAGTCGATGACCAAAACAATTATTATTTGACCGATTTTGGGGTTGCCAAAGACCTGCTCGGTCGGGTGATGACAGGCAGCCATATTATGAAAGGCACAGTCGCCTACATCGCACCGGAACAAGCACTCGATGAGGTAGTTTCCCCACAGCCCGATATTTACAGCTTGGGTGTGATGCTGTATGAGGTGTTGACCGGGCAGCATCCGTTGGAGGGTCTCAGTTCTGCCGAGATGATCGTCAAACATCTCAACGAACCTCTGCCAGATTTGCCTGCCGCGCTCCAACTGCCAATCGAATTGAACGCCGTTCTGCAAAAGGCCACCGCCAAGCAACCGATTAACCGCTACCACGACACGCTGCAATTCGCCCAAGCCTTACGAGCGGGTGTGATGCCCTCGATGGAAACGCAACAGGAGGGCGGACGGGCTGCCATCATCACCGAGCAACCAACCACCATCGGCCAGCGGGTACTCCGCAACCCCTACAAAGGCTTACACGCCTTCGAACTGATGGATGCGGGGGATTTTTATGGACGAGAGGCCCTCGTCCAACAATTGCTGACCCGACTCCAAGAGGATCACCCCTTCCAACATTTTCTGGCGGTGGTCGGCGCGAGTGGCAGTGGCAAGTCGAGTGTGTTCAAGGCGGGATTGCTACCTGCTTTACGAGCAGGATGCCTGCCGGGGTCGCGGGATTGGTTTACGGTCGAGATGAATCTGGGGGAACATCCCCTCCAAGAATTGACCAACGCCCTGAATCGTGTCGCCACCAAGACTATTTCTCACATCTCTGAGCAGTTACGGACCGATCGGCGAGGGTTGATTTGGGCCGTAGCCAGTCTATTGAGTGAAGATGCGCGGTTGGTGCTGGTGGTGGATCAATTTGAGGAACTATTCACCACGAGTGTTGACCTAGACGAAGTGGAGCAGTTTTTGGAAGTGCTGCGGGTGGCAGTGAGTGATACCACCAGCGGGGTGCGGGTCATCATCACCCTACGGGCGGATTTTATGGATCGGCCACTGCAATATTTGGAATTCGGCGATCTGCTCAAACAGCGCATTGAATATGTGTTGCCCCTATCACCCACCGAACTGGCGGAAGCGATCACCTGCCCCGCCGAACAAGTCGGCTTACAGGTTGAGGCTGGCCTACCACCAACCCGACGTTCGAGGAACTGCTCGATTTCTGCGGCGAGATCAGTACCGACCCCGATTTCTAATCGCCCCGTCCCTAATAAAAAAACAAAGAGCAGGTCAACCGCCTGCTCTTTGTTGTCATCTGGGCCAAGTGCTAATACTGGGAAATAGCTCAATGCGCCGATGGTGAATATGACGCCAACCAGTAGCAATTTGAATCAAAATGTCATATACAATCACACCGGAATCTGACTTGTGTGACCTTATGACGGTTGCTCTGTCTCGGTGACTGGCAAGGGATACTGTTCATCCAGCGCCAAATTCAGCTTCAGCACATTGACACGCGGCTCACCGAGAATTCCCAATGGGCGTCCTTCGGTGTATTCGTCAACCAAGTCCTGCAAGGTTTCTTCATCAATTCCCCGCAGGGCCGCCACTCTGGCAATCTGATATTCGGCGGCGGCTGGGCTGATATGTGGATCAAGCCCACTCGCGGAAGCGGTGACCAAATCCACCGGGATTTGCATGTCAACCGAGACACCGGCGGCGGTATTCGCTTCCTCAAGCGCCGTAATGCGGGCTTGGACCGTACCTTCTGGCCCAATAAGTGCCGGGTTCAATGGCCCAAAATTCGACCCCGACGATGCTCCTCCATTGTATCCAGTTGCTGAAGGTCGTCCCCAGAAGTAGGCCGGATTCGTAAATTCTTGCCCAATCATTTCTGAGCCGATGATATGGCCGTCATTGTCCGTAATGAGACTACCATTGGCCCTATCCGGGAAAATCACCTGAGCAATCACTGTGATGAACCCCGGATACAGCATCCCCGTCACGATGGTGAAGAAGATGATCGAGACAATGGCAGGGCGGACAACCTGACCCCAGTCAATACTTAGTTTGTTACTCATATCTCATTCCTCTCGTCTGCTTCTTGTTGCCTAAGTTAAACCAAGCGCGACCAGAATCAGGTCAATAACCTTGATACCAATGAACGGAGCGATCAGCCCCCCTAGGCCATAGATAAGCAGGTTGTCTCGTAGTAGTTTCGACGCGCCAATCGGACGATAGCGCACCCCGCGCAGAGCCAGCGGAATCAGGGCGATAATGATAAGCGCATTGAAGATCACAGCTGAAGCAATGGCGCTGTTGGGCGTATCGAGTCGCATGATATTCAGTTGGTCAAGCTGTGGGTAGGTTGCCGCAAACGCCGCCGGGATGATGGCAAAATACTTCGACACGTCGTTAGCGATGCTGAATGTCGTCAGTGATCCACGTGTCATGAGCAGTTGCTTACCGATCTCAACAATCTCGATCAACTTGGTCGGGTTCGAGTCGAGGTCAACCATATTGCCCGCCTCTTTTGCCGCCTGCGTACCCGTATTCATGGCAACCGCCACATCAGCCTGTGCCAATGCTGGAGCATCGTTGGTGCCATCGCCTGTCATTGCCACCAAGCGCCCACCTTCTTGATGCTCACGGATGAGTTTCAGTTTCGCTTCAGGGGTCGCCTGTGCCAAAAAGTCATCCACGCCAGCTTCCGCTGCAATCGCCGCCGCTGTCAGGGGGTTATCGCCCGTAATCATGATGGTTTTAATGCCCATATGCCGTAGTTCGCCAAAGCGTTCTTTGATGCCACCCTTCACGATGTCTTTCAACTGGATGACACCCAAAACACGCTTATTTTCGGCAACTACGAGGGGAGTAGCACCCTTGCGTGCAATCTCATCTACCGTTGTTTGGATAGCTTGTGGGTAATGCCCGCCCTGCGCCTCAACGTAATTTTTGACCGCATCGGCAGCCCCTTTACGAATCTGGCGACCATCGAGGTCTACACCACTCATCCGAGTCTGTGCAGTGAACGGAATAAACGTCGCTCCCATGTCATGGATTTGACGTTCGCGGATGTTGAACTTTTCCTTCGCCAGCACTACAATGCTGCGCCCCTCTGGTGTTTCATCTGCCAGTGAGGAGATTTGGGCTGCGTTAGCAAGTTCTTGCTGAGTAACCCCCTGTGCAGGGATAAAGTCAGTCGCTTGACGGTTGCCGAGGGTAATCGTGCCGGTTTTGTCCAACAGCAGCACGTCCACATCGCCTGCCGCCTCAACTGCACGCCCCGACATTGCAATTACATTGGCTTGAATCATGCGATCCATCCCCGCGATACCAATAGCAGAAAGGAGGCCGCCAATCGTGGTCGGAATCAGGCAGACCAGCAAAGCGATCAAAACAGTCACTGTGACTTGTTGGCCTTCCCCTGCGGCATCTTTGGCATAAATTGAAAAGGGCAGCAGGGTAGCTGTCGCCAGCAAGAAGATAATCGTGAAAACCGACAGCAAGATACTGAGCGCGATTTCATTGGGGGTCTTTTGGCGTTTGGCGCCTTCTACCATCGCAATCATACGATCTAGAAATGCCTCGCCCGGATTGGCCGAGATGCGAACGATAATCCAGTCGGACAGAACGCGGGTGCCGCCTGTGACCGCACTGCGATCGCCACCACTCTCACGAATCACCGGGGCACTTTCACCCGTGATCGCGCTTTCATCCACCGAAGCCACACCCTCAATCACCTCACCGTCACCGGGGATAATGTTATTGGCTTCGACCAACACTACATCATCTTTGCGCAAAGTAGAGGCTGAAATCTCGGTAAACTTAGCGTTTCGTTGTGGTGGGCTACTGAGTCTCTTAGCCATCACGTCACGACGGGCTTTCCGCAAGGAGTCAGCCTGTGCTTTACCACGCCCTTCCGCCACTGCTTCGGCAAAATTGGCAAATATGACAGTGAACCACAACCATACAGAAATGGCTAACACGAAACCCGCTGAGTCACGCGAAAGCTCTTTAGCTTGTGCAACACTATCCCCGGCATCACGTGCGATGAGGCCGGCTTCACCTTGCCCTACAATTGCCAAGATGAACAAGAAGGTCGTGATGACCGCGCCAATTTCGACAATGAGCATCACAGGGTTACGCACCTGTAAGCGTGGATTCAGTTTCGTAAGGGCATCTACCGCCGCCCGCCGTACAATGGGCGGATCAAACAGAGGGCGCACTTTTGTTTTTGTTTCGACAGTCATGTTGTTATTTATCCTTTGCATCTACAAGGCTGAATCAGCCGCCCGTCATCATGAGATGCTCAACGATTGGGCCTAAGGCTAATGATGGAAAGAAGGTAAGGGCACCAACGATAATGACCACCCCAAGAAGCATCGCAATGAACAGGGGTGTATGCGTGGGAAGTGTCCCTTCGCTGGCTGGCACAATCTTCTTACGTGCCAGTGACCCCGCAATCGCTAAGGTGGGGATCGCTAACCAATAACGTGCAAAGAACATACAAATCCCTAAGGCGGTGTTATAGAAGGTCGTATTGGCACCCAGACCCGCAAACGCACTGCCGTTGTTGTTACTTGCCGATGAAAAGGCATACAGCACTTCACTGTAACCATGTACCGCTGGCTCTTTGTTCCAAATCGTCGCTAACCCGTCATCTGAAACGACGGCAATCGCGGTGCCAATCAACACGAGAGCAGGCGGAATGAGGATCACCAGTGAAGCCATCTTCATCTCGAAGGCTTCAATCTTCTTGCCCAAATATTCAGGAGTGCGCCCGACCATGAGGCCCGCGATGAACACCGTGATGATGGCGAAGATCAACATGCCATACAGGCCGGAGCCGACCCCGCCATAGATAATCTCGCCGAGCTGCATCAACCACATGGGCACAATGCCACCCAGTGGGGTATAGGAGTCGTGCATCGAATTCACCGATCCATTGGAGGCAGCGGTCGTCGCGGTTGCCCATAGCGTTGAATTAGCAATCCCAAAGCGGGTTTCTTTGCCTTCCATATTGCCACCCGACTGGGTACTACTTGCCGTTTGGTCAATATTCAGGTCATCAAAGGCTGGGTTGCCGGATTGTTCTGCGAAATATGTACCACTGAGCAAAACGACAAATATGATGGTCATGACCCCCAGCACTGCCCAACCCTGTCGTGTGTCGCCGACCATCTTGCCAAAGGTATAACACAGCGCCGCCGGGATGAGCAGAATAGAGAGCAATTCTACGAAGTTCGACAGGGGTGTTGGGTTTTCCAGCGGATGCGACGAGTTGACACTGAAGAAACCGCCACCGTTCGTGCCAAGCTGTTTGATGGCAATCTGGGATGCGGCTGGCCCAACGGCGATGACCTGTTCAAGGGCAGCATTACCTTTGTCTACCACCGTTGCCGTCGCATAGCTATCAAAGGTTTGCACCACACCCTGCGAGACGAGAATTAGCGCGACAAGAATTGACAAGGGCAGCAAGATATAGAGTGTTGAACGGGTAAGATCAACCCAAAAGTTACCAATGTTGGTCGTCGTGCGCCGTGAAAAGCCACGAATGAGCGCGACCAAAACCGCCATACCACTCGCCGCCGACACAAAATTCTGCACAGTCAAGCCGAACATTTGGGTGAAATAGGTCATGGTCATTTCACCACCATAACCCTGCCAATTTGTATTGGTGGCAAAGCTGGTCGCCGTATTAAACGCGGATGAGGGTGTCATCGACGTTGTCAAAAATTGCTCACCCTGATTCAGCGGAAGGGAGGTCTGAAGCCGTTGCAGTACATAGACAATGAACAAGCCAATCCCATTGAACAAAAGGAATGCCAGCGCATATGTCTTCCAGTTCATCTCAGTATCTTCGCGGGTGCCAAAGATGCGGTAAATCCAGCGTTCGGCTGGCCCGAAAACACGATTGACTACAGACTTTCCCTCATGGACATTCGCCATATAGCTGCCGAGAGGCTTCGCCAACAGCAGCAGCACGACTAGATAGATCACCAGTTGTAAAATACCGAGTGCAATCATGAGAAAATCTCCGGTTTTAGCAGGGCCGCCACAAGGTAGATCAGCAAGGCCGCTGCGATTATGCCCATCACAAGGTAAAGAGCAGTCATGTTTTCTCCCTATATCCGATCACAAAGTTCGGTGAAGCCCCAAGATAGGGCAAAAAAGACGATGACCAGAACAATGTAGAAAATATCTGATTCCATAGCCCAATCTCCTTTTGCTATAAGGTCACTGTAGTTTTACCAAACATCCTCATCAAAAGTCCGCAAAAATGGCTCGGAAAGTAGTCAAGAATTTATCAAGATGGCCGGCCAACGCTTAGGCATGGTGGAATTCCATCAGTGCATCTGCGACAAAAGTAGGTTCTCATACCGAATCCGGGTGATTCTCTGTCCGTTTGACCTCAGCCCAAGCATTGCGGGGTGGTGAATAAAGGCCTATTTGAGCCGCTCCCCTGTGTTCGAGGAAAGGGATGGGGTTAGTCTGGTATAAGATAGAAAAAAGGGGTTATCAATCAGATACTTCGCCACCGCATGGGAAAAATCGCCTACCCCGGCTGAAAGATTAAGCTATTTTCTTTACCATAATCAGGCTGAAATTTTTGATTTGAATCGGAGGCCGTACAAATAGATAGGGGAAAGGTGCAGCGGAAGGATGCTCCGCCACACCCAAAGTTGCAGGATGTTCTACCAGCCGCGTTTTCCAAGCACGAGAGTGTCGGGCGTGACGTTGATGCCCGCCGTCTGACCGATAGACAACCCATTCAGGGTCATCTATCAGTTTGGAGGCAGGATCAATGTCGCAGTCACCTCTAGCTAAAGAAAACAGTCTGAGTCTCTTCCAACTTCATATTTTGAAATTTGCCATAGGCCGTTTGACCTTGCGTCGCTGCATCGTTAAACGGCTTTTTTGCATTCAAAAAGGCTGACACCCAATACAACCGAGGAGAAAAACATGTCCAAAAACAGACTTTCAAACAGCAACAATCGTCCAGATACCCTAACAGCCTTACCCCTTGTGATAGGGCTTGATATCGGCTATGGGGTGGTCAAAGCGGTCACACCAAATGCCACCATCACTTTTCCATCAGTCATGGGTCACGCCCGCGAGATTAAATTTCGTCAAGATGACATCACCGCTAAATATCCGGGCGACCAGCTGATTGATGATGAAGGGGCGTGGTTTATGGGGGATTTAGCCCTGACCCAACTTCCACCCGGTGAGCTGCTGCGTCTGCGTGGTCGGACTGCGAATGAAGCCACTATTGGCAATATATTTCGTTTGCGTCTTGCAAAAGCAGTTATTGGAAAGTTGCTCACAGGCGTAAAAGGGAGCGACATTGCCCACATCCGCATTGCAACCGGTTTACCCGTCGATCACATGCGTGACGCCTCAGAGTTAAAAACAGCACTGCTTGGTCAGCATCTCATTAAAACAGACTCAGCCGAGGTCATTGCCAATGTTACGGAAGTCAGGGTTATGCCACAACCGTATGGCACAATTTACGCTTCCACCCTAACTGAAACGGGTGATGTGAATCGCCATCATATCTACACCCGAACGGGGGTCTGCGATATTGGCACTTATACAGTGGACCTTACCCTCGATGATGATGGGGAATACATCGACGCTGAAAGTGGGAGCGTCGAAAGTGGTGTCTACACCGCCCAAGAGCGTATCGCCTCAGCTCTAGAACGCGATTATCGCCAGAAGATGCCCTATAGAGTTGTGGAAAGTGTCTTGCGAACTGGTGAATTTAGAGCTTTTGGCGAACCAGTGGATTACAGTGCCGAAGTTGAAGAGGCCCTCGCTCCCCTCAGAAGTGCCACCCTTAATCTTTTGGGCGACAAGTGGAAATCGGGCACAACAGTTGATGTAATTTTCCTTTCTGGGGGTGGGGCCGAACTCGTACGAGAGGTCGTAACCGAAGCATACCCCCAAGCCAAACTAGTTCGGGAACCTCAACTTGCGAATGCTCGTGGTTATCTGAACTACGCCCTATTCACGGAACGTCACCCCAGTTGAACAAGGTTGAATGGAAAAATCGTTCAACACGGTTAAATCCAATGGAGGAAGTCATTATGCCAATAGCAAATCCTATGGCCCGAACCAGCAAGGTGATAGGGTTCAAGGCTTTTCATGATTGCGACAACGATATCTTGGGTTGGTGGGAATCAATGCCCAATGGGGAACGTAGCCATATCCTCCGCACTCTCATCAGGGCTTATTTAAGTGGACAAGTGGTTACCGTTCCTGTGAAGGAGGATCCTCTCGCATTTGCGAATAGCGTGCAACTCGCCCAGTTACGCACCGATACCCTATGGATTCGTGATGCCATGCGAGAAATACCAGATTACCTCGAAAGGTTGGTAGCAAAATCTGAGCAATCTCGGCCATCTGCTCTTTATCAACAGGTTCAGATGGGCGAGGCTTCGGCCATTTCGACGAATAACAATCTCTCAATCCCAGCCCTAACACCATCTGAAACGGAGCGGCGGGCAGCTCGAATAAAGCAAACTCAGTGGTAGGGATAATGCAGAATGCCTAAACCGACGATTATCCCAAATTGGCATTACCAAAAACCGACCAAAGGCGGTCATCGTGGCTTGAAAAAACTCCTGAAATATGTCAGCTACCGTGAATCACCAGACCACCGATCTCTGCCGCTTGACGAACGTTGGACGGATGCAGGCTTAGGGGGCAACTGGCGGGAAGTGTATGAGAATTGTACCCAATTGGCAGGTGCCTATGTGCTGGCCCACCATCTGGTTATTTCCCCTGCACCTGACCTCATGGTCTTAGTACCGGAGGCTCAACGGGCTGAATTGGTACGCGAAGTGACCGAACGAGTCATTGAAACGTGGCATATCGAGCGCGGCTTAGACGTACCAGAGTATGCCTATGTTCTGCACGATCGGGATACTGACGATGAGCAAAGCTTGCAGCATCTGCATTCCCATGTATTCGTCGCAGGCACGATTGAAAACACTTTGGGCGAGCGCGAATCTCATCGTGTTTGGCGGGAACAAGTCTGTACTGATCGAGGCGGCTTGCAACGGGCGGACAATCTCCATCACATCGCACGGCAGGAATTTGAAGGGCAGCTGGACCGCATCCTTGATGTAGACTGGCGGCGTTTACGCGAAGTCGAATCTACTGAACTCCTGCATGAGGTGTCCTTAGAGCAGTATTTAGGGATCGAGACGACACCTACTTGGGAGATTGAACGGTGAGTCCCGCCGTTTTTTGCGAACCGACCCCGTCGGTTGTGCTTGGGGCGAGCGCCTTCGCGACGCTCGCGGTGTCCGGGCCGGTGAGACCCTGTGAGTGTTTACCCACCCGGGTCGCGCCCGGACACCCTACCCGATCCGTAGGATGGGTAGCGAGTTTAATAGAAACTCGCCCCTCACACGCCGGGGTGGCTTTTCACGCCTCGTGGTCGAGTCGTCCCACATCACGTGCACCACCCACTGGCTCAGCGTTTTGGGCCGCCAGCATCAACTCGATCAGTCATCCTACATCATTTTAAAGCCAAGGAGTAGCATCATGTCCAACAAAACACCGCTCGTCTACGACTACCGTCTGAATATTCAAGTCACCCATGCTATGCATGAACGGTTGGCTCAACTCGCGTCCATTAGAGGCGTTTCCAAAGCCGAACTCGCCCGTGAGGCCTTGCGTGCCTTCATGGATCAACAGGAGGATTTAGTGGGCAGTCGTAAGTTTTTCGCCAAGTCTTTCCAGCGCCGGCTCGATCATGTGGATTGGCAATTCTCGGTTCTGTTTCGTTTGGTAAGTAACCTGATGGCCGTGGTCCTTAAAGCCCAAACTGGAAAAAAGCCTGCCGAGGAAGACATTATGGGCTATATGCTCACTTACGCCATGGCCGATGACTGGCAATCGGCCTTGCATGAAGCCAATCTCAAACGCCAGACGCACGAACCGCCAGTCGAATAACACTGGCGGCACGGCGGGGTGATGTATCCCAAATAGTTCAGCAACTTCAGGATACATCATCCCGTTAGCCCTGTCCACTTTCCGTTTTACCGAGTGTTTCACACCCATCACAATCATTGCATACTGAACAGGAGAATATCATGAACACCGTTGTACAACCTTCCATCATCCAAGCCGCACAGGCCGAATCGGTGCTGAAAGCCGCGCTGCATTATGCTGAGTTGGGACTGAGTATTATTCCGCTCAAAGGCAAACGACCAGCCCTTTCCTCATGGGTACGTTATCAGAATCAACGCGCCGATGCCCTAACTATCCAACGCTGGCATCAAGCTGGGTTACTCAACAATCTTGGTATGGTCTGTGGACGGGTCTCACAGAATCTAGTAGTTTTGGATCTAGATGGTCGCGGCGGCCACCCGGCTTTTGCTGCCACTTTCCCGCAACTGGCTCAAACCTATACTGTCGCCACCGGTGGTGGCATTGGCCGCCATGTCTACTTGAGGCCCGAACAATTGCCGATCTCGATCAAAGCCATGGGGACACCCATTGGCAATCTTGAGCTACGCGCCGATGGGCATCAAGTTGTGCTGCCACCGAGCCTTCACCCCGACACCCATCAACCTTACCGCGTCTTGCTGGTCGAAGAAATTCTCTCTATTCCGGATTTGGCCGAGTTAGTTGCATGGATTGAGGCCTTCCGCCCCAAGTCAGTGACCACCGCCGCATGGCGTCCACCCCAAGTTGCTCCTATCAGCCCCGCTAACCTGAATCCCCGTTTGTTGGCAGCCTTAACCGATTATTTTCGTGGCAAGGGCTATCAAACGCATGGCGAATGGCTGCATGGCCCGTGTGTCTATCCTGAGCGCCATCGGCACGGCGATCGAAACCCCAGTTTTGGCTTCAATACCATCACTGGTTTCGGGCATTGTTTTGTTTGCGGCACGCTCTTGGCGAAAGATATATGCACCCAGATCGATCTGCTTCCAACTGATGTAGGTGGATTATTGGAGCAACGGCCATCACAGCCAATTCATAAACCTATCCAGCGAACCGCGATGGAATCTGCCCCCATCGAAGCTAGTGTATCTAGCGTTCATCAAAACACTGCCAACGATGCTGATTTTCCACCCGAACAGTCAACTCCCCTGTCCGCTTTGTGTCTGCCTAATTGGCTGGAAACCTATATCGAGTGGGCCGCAGCGGCGGGTAATCAAACCCCGGTCTTGTTTCATCAGGCGGCGGGACTCTGGTTGTTATCCTTAGCCATCGGTCGCCGCCTTTATGGTGAAGCGCCTTGGGGTAGCAAGATTTTCCCCAATCTCTATCTCATGCTCATCGCGGGCACCACCTACTATCGCAAGTCCACCGCCTACAAACTCGCTGAACGCATTGCCCGTGAGTCTATCCCGCATATGCTCATGCCCACCCCCGGCTCGCCTGAACGTTTTCAAGAAGCCTTAGCGGGTCAACTCCCTAGTAACTTTGACAAACTTACACCCACCCAGCAGGAGCGGATGCGAAAGGCTCAGCCGTTTGCCTCGCAGCGCGGTTTGCTCAAAGATGAGGTAGCTGGCTTGTTTGGCACCATCAACAAACGGGACTACATGGTCGGCATGAAAGACCTACTCATGGAACTCTATGATTGCCCTGATTATTCCGACAAAGAAACCCAAGCTGGTGTCACCATCGTCGAAAATGCCGCCTTATCCATTCTGGGCGTGACCACACCAGCGGGACTGTCTGCTGCGGTCAGTGACGCTGATTGGGCTAATGGCCTGCTCGTTCGCTTTGCCCTGCTTACACCCGAACCCGACTACATGGAACGACCAAAACAAGCGACTTTCCAACAACCACCCGCCTTACTGGTCGAAGGCCTACGGCGGCTCCACGAACGCCTGCCCGCTCCTCAGTCCACCGAGCGAGGCTTAAGACCCCCAGCGGCCCTGCCCATGAATGTGCAATGCTGGGCAGCGTGCCAAGACTATTCAGATCGCTTACGTCGCTACTGCGCCCCTGATCAAGACACCGAACTCGATGAACGTTTAAAAGGTGTCTATGGCCGCTTGCATGTTCAAGCCTTCAAGTTAGCCACCCTCGTCGCAGCCCTTGATTGGGTCGAAACCGACGCACCGATGCCAACCCTAACCGCCGAGCATTGGCAAATTGGCGAAACCCTTGCTGAGACATGGCGCGTGAGCGCCCATCGCTTAGTTGCCCAGATGGATCGCGGAGGTGAGGCTGTCTCCGAGCGACGTCAGCAGGATGCCCTCCTAAATGCCATTCGTCGAACCAATGCCAATGGCACTAACCTGCGCACCCTCTATCGTGCTCTGCACCTAACCGCCCAGCGTGCTCGCCAGTTGGCTCAAGATCTCGTCCGAGCTGGACTCATTGTAGAACAGCGCCTTGAGGGGGCCGAGTGGTATGTCGCCATCGAGCATACCCACTAGACCTTGAAAGTTTCGTGACAAATGTGACAGAGGTGACATGTGACAGTGCGACAGCTATGAAGGACTTTTGTCACACTGTCACGTTGTCACAGGAGTCACATTTGTCACAAAATCTTGCGTGAATGCAGGTACTTAGGCAGCAAGTGGGGGTCAATTTGCGTCAAAGCGAACAGCCAACGGCCAGTAGTAGGGATTACATGAGTAAATAATGGCCTATCTTCCGTCAATTATCGCACGCCCACCTGTATACCAATCCGTTCGATAAGGCAGGCGTGTGCTCCCAATAGTTTCCCTAGTACAATCAGCACGACAATGACGGCAGCTGTTTCAAAGTAGACGTGACCCGGTAGGAGCTTCAGCAGCACCAGCACACTGTAAATGTATGCTACCGTTGTGCTCAATGGTCGCCGCACATCTTGCACAGGTCATGCCGATGACAGGTAATGTGATCGTTTGAGTGCTCACCGATTTCTTTCCCTTTATGATTGGTTTCATGCTGCGTTTATATAAGGTAGCTAATCCAGTAGCCCTTCTAAGTTATCATCCCTATTTAAAGTGGATAAGTGTTAAGAGGCGTAGTGGGGATAGGCAAAATGGCGTGCTCAACTTACCCTATCGGGGCTTACCATAACGTTATCAATTGAATCGAACTATCTAAACAGGAGTTTGATTTGAAACAAAACATAAATGATCGAGCAAGACCCTGATTGATTCAGACAAGCTGTGTGCATTTTATGTATAGCACAACGAAAAACTCACACTCGGTAGTACCTTTCGGAGGAAAGCCCCTGTGAGCATTTATTGGCATAAATTACGTTGTTTCCCCCTCGGATGTGAGATCGAACTGGAAAAGACTTTCAAATACATCTGCTTGTAAGTCTAAGTCAGTTGCCAAGTTGTCAGGAACAAGAATTAAACTCTGACCTTCGTAACCGTGTATCAGGAGCGTCAGCGGTGCATGTCCAAGGGCATCATAAACCAGCAGCACCGCCACCTGACAGGTACATGTTGCTGTGCCATGATGCGGACAGTTACATGTAGCGTCCATTCGAGAAGCCACCTGCAAATTAAAAGACTGATTTACGCAAAATCCGGCTGCGCTTAACCTTTCAGCGACTTGCACTACGGCAGCCGATGGTGAGCATAGGACAGTTATTTCATAGCCCATTGATCAGCACCTTATACTTTTTACCTACTAGTTTACAGGTTTTAAGAGTGTCCACCAGCGATATTCAGCGTAACCTAAATAGGCGATTTGGCGGGTATACAGGCAGGTGTTTGCATCGTACACTTAAATTGGTTTGCTACAAGGAGGATCAAATGGCTGAAGAGAAAAGTATCCGTGTTATCCTCGCAGATGATCATCAAGTAGTTCGACATGGCATTCAACAGATATTGTCAAAGGCTGGCATTGATGTTGTAGCAACGGCTGAAAATGGTGAACGCGCCCTTCAAATAATCGTACAACATCAACCAGACGTTGCTGTACTGGACATCCAAATGCCCGTTTACAATGGGATTGAAGTGGCACGCCAAGTACGGGCTAAAGCTTTGCCAGTTGGCCTGCTAATTCTGACTGCTTTTGACGATGATCCCTTTATCATGGCGGCCCTAGAAGCAGGGGTAAATGGCTTCATGCTCAAAACAGCAGATATGGAGGAAATTGTCGAGGCCGTTCGAGCGGTTCACGAGGGACAATCCGTAATGGATCGCAATGTTATTCCGAAATTAATGAGAGCTGTCACGGCTTCTCATAAACCTGATATTGCTTATCCGGCACTCTCTGAGCGAGAACTGGAGGTCCTGCGAGTAGCCACACGTGGACTGACCAATAAGGCAATTGGCATGTTGCTGGATATTAGTGATCGCACTGTACAAGGTCACTTCCGTCGAATTTTCGAGAAATTGAATGCTGCCAGTCGCACCGAAGCTGTCGTTAAAGCTTCACAACTCGGCCTCCTTGATCTGCCATCTCTCGATGAAACGTCACACTGATTCCTTCCTGCAACTGTTTATTTTTCTGGTTTTGCCACTCTTGGTGTTACTAGTTGGCGTTGCCTTTGGCAGCATTACTTTACACCAGCGCTCCATGCGTGAAACACTGGTCGAACATGATGGGCGCATTGTACCCGGTATAGCGAACAACTTCTCACGTCAGCTGGAGCAACGCCAGACAGCACTACAGATGTGGCTGGAGCGAGCTTCCCCCACTCCTTCGCCAGAGCTACAAATGCTTTTTGACGGTGGTATCGCTCAATACCGAAACGGAGTGGTATCCATCGTAGACCGTGCCTCTGTCATAGATGTTGCCACATTTCAGACAATTTTTGGCACCACGTCCAATAGCCCTTTTATTCCATTATTGGTCCCTAATAAAGCCGAGTTATACATCGCCATCATCGCTGAGGTTGAAGGCAATTCGGCCATAGGGGTTGTTTCTTTATCCACACTCCCAGCAGCGGAGATCCTGTCCAGTTTACATGGCAAATCGCACACGTTTGCCTACATTCTTGATGCCGATAACAGAATTCTTTACCACAGCAATCCGGCCCTAATTGGCACAATTGCTTCTCGATCCAAGAGTGAAGATGTCATTATCATTTCTGCACCGATTCCCCAGACCGAGTGGCGATTGGTACAGGAAGAAAATTGGCAGAAGGAACTGAGTCCCTTAATGCGATACTCTCAGGCTGCGCCATTGGTGCTAGTGCCAGGTCTACTTTTGGTACTACTACTGGTCGGCGTTGGTATCCGCAAGATCGTCCGTCCCCTACAACGCCTTGAAAAACAAGCAACCAGCCTAGATTGGGGTAATTATGATGCCATTGAGTCCGAAGTTGGTGGGATTGAGGAAATTCAACGCCTTCATGCTACGCTACGCAATATGGTGCAGCGCATTCGGACAGCCCAAGCTGAGATGCACAATTACATTGGGGCAGTTACCCGCGCACAGGAAGATGAGCGTTTGAGGGTGGCACGTGAGCTGCATGATCAGACTGCGCAGGCACTAGTGGCGCTCAACCATCAGGTTCAAATGTTGAAACCCTTTCTCTCGGATGACCCGGAAGCAGCGATCTTGATGAGCGAAACAAGATTGAATATTACGCAAAGTATCGAAGACTTACGGCGTATTGTGAGGGCCTTGCGACCCGTTTCGCTTGAACAGTTGGGATTAGCTCCAGCACTGCAAATGTTAGCGCGTGACCTTGACCTAGGCGATCAAATGACTATTCAATTTGAGAAGCAAGGCACGCCCCGCCGTCTCTCCACCGAGCAGGAGATCGTACTGTATCGTATCGCGCAGGAAGCGCTAAACAATGCTTGGCAGCATAGTGGCGCAGATCATGTTTGGATTTCAGTGAGTTTTTCGGATGAGAATGTTATAGTTTCTGTGCGGGATAACGGGCATGGTTTTTCCGCACCTCAGCATCCTAGCGAGATTACCCGCTCAGGTAATAGGCACTTTGGCATTATGGGCATGTACGAGCGGGCAGCATTGATTGGCGCTTATTTCCAGATTGTATCGACGACAGAGGGCGGCACAACTATTACAATCCGTCTGGCTATTGGAACGACACCTTCTCAAGACTTCAAGCAACTATAGTTCGGGATGTAACCCCTACATCACACCCCGAAGAATTCAATTGATTTTTAGCTCAATTATGATGGTGAGGACTGCCGTGTTCGTGCTGGACCCCAACATATTTAGCCGGGTCTTTATCGAAGGCTTTCTTGCAGCCAGTCGAGCAAAAATAGTAGGTTTGCCCTTGATATTCGGATTGGGCAGTTGCTTCCTTCGAGTCTATTTCCATCTTACACACTGGGTCTGTAACACGCATTGAGGTTTCCCTTTCCATAGTAGCCAACATATGTCAGACAGGATTTATCTATTATATGAGCTTAAGGATTTACCAAGCAGAGCCATCTTACCCATCGTTACTGCGCTATATGGCGCATTTTTTCAAGTGTGTTTTTCAAATCATTTGTATCACGATTTAGCAGAATTACCCCTAAAATATTTGCTGTATATAGGCAATTTTGCTTATTCGCCCTAAGCTGTATTGCGCTATCAAGAGTCAATCTGTTCCGTTAAATTACAAGTAGAGGGAATCAGATGCTCATAAAAAACATCCGTATCCATCGCTCAGACAAAAAACTGTTAAGTCATCAACTGCGTCTTCAGTTAGAGGTGCTTAAAGAATGTATTTTAATGTTTGAGCAGGGAGATTCCTGTATTGAAATCATTAAACGTATCCAATCAGTTGAGTCGGCACTCTCGGCAGCAAATGTCCAGCTAGTGAATATCCACTTGACCAAATGCCTTGCCGCGCTCAGCAATTTGGAGAGTGTTGATGAAGCCTTGCATGAGATTAGTGGACTCTACGGTTGTTTGGATAAACTGTCAGAAAATGCTATTGACGCACTCCGATAGCATTATGAGGCGGTTTTCTCGATTATGACCTTGATTTCCGTCAGGTGATGATGCGAAGCACGCGGGGTCATAGTCATAAACATGCGGGACACCTCCAACTATCAGCAATCCAGTAGGGTGTTTGTGCAAGCGACAGCTCTCGTTAGTGATCTCATCACCCGCGAATTGAACTCTGGCAAAGGATGAATGAAGCTCACCCAATTCTCTTTCCATACCAGCAAGGGGATCGAGGTGATGTAAACATAAGGCGAGATCGTGAGACCTCAGACTAATTGGGAGAAAACACCTTGAGAAAAGCAATTTGGGGATTAGGGGTATTCATAGGGGTTATAAGCCTATGGTTCATGGTCTTTAAATTAGGGCAGGTATTGAATATATTTCAACTGAGTCAACCACCCACTTACCCTGAGCTAGTGTTAACCCCTACCCCAACACCCATTGGACAAAATTTCACCTATGCCGAATTAACCGAACAAGTGGCCCCAACATCGGGCACAACGATTGCCGTGCAATGGGGCGATATGGGCCAAAAGCTGGTGGATGCAGGCGCAATTGATTTAACTGAGTATGAAACCCTGATTGGTAATTTGAGTGACGAGCAACAAGCAATCCTCCTGTACGATACACTTCAACAAATCACGATTACCCCTGACAATATTCAATTCTGGACAAATGTCCTCTGGGCACTCGGCTTGACCCAACACAGCAAGGTTTTGGATGAGGGGCCAATGATGCAATACGCCGCTGAGGTGCCCCTTGGAAATTATGCTTCAACGGGTGGATGGACGCTCGGCAAGCGCGCTGCGGTTGATCTTTATAGCAGTACCGAGTTGATCAAATTGACCTCCGAGCAGCAAGATTTGGTGTATCAGATCGCCGAAACCATTTTCCGTCCATGCTGCGGCAACCACACGGCCTATCCCGATTGTAATCATGGAATGGCCCTACTAGGCTTGCTCGAACTTATGGCCGCACAAGGGGCAACCGCACCCGAATTGTACGAAGCTGCCCTTACCTTCAACAGTTATGCTTTTCAGGATACCTACATCACCCTCGCGGCCTACTTCGAGGCACAAGGCACGGTCTGGTCAGAAATTGATCCCGTCATTGTGCTAGGCTCAGATTATTCGAGTGGGCCATCGGCCTATGCGATTGCGCTACAAGTTGGGCCGATACCGGGATCACCAACCCAAGCAGGCAATTGCAGCGTATAGCTTCAGTAGGGGCAGCAAGATTTTCGGAAAAGAGGGTTCTGGAAGTCGGCCCGATAATGCTGGCTGCTTTGCAATAGCCTTCAGTGGCATCAGGGTGATCAGCAACAGCCTTAAGGCTACACAGAAAACGGGCTTGACCCGAACTCGGCACCGTTCTGTAATCACTGTGGTTTCGTTTTAAAGTCCCTAATAAGCCATTTTGCCTATCGCTGGAACGCTAAAATACGCCTGTGGATGCCTCTACAATTCTATAGAATGAATTGAGTAAAAGAGGAGAATAACTAATGAGTGAATGTCATGTTGAACCATTTGAAAAACCTGTTGACAATGCCGCCTTATCCAACGCCACAGTTGCCTATTTAGAGGTATCTGGCATAGGATGTGAGCGCTGCGCTACACGAGTGGCGAACAGCTTGCTCCGTACAGAGGGAGTTCTCGCCTGTACTTTTTATGAAAACATTGTGGCGGTTGCTTACGACCAGCAGACGCGGACCATGGATAACTTGATAGAAGCGATTGCTGCGGCTGGGAATGACGGTCGGCACATTTACAAGGCTGTGTTTCTGTCTGAGGAACCTGTTGGCGCGTCTTCGCTTCGTTTCTACTGGGGATGAATGGAATACTGCTTCAAGTAGATAGCAAGGCGCGTAACTAGCGTCAATACACGGTCTAACCAGACATCAGTTTAGAAAAGGATGCTCTCTGTGGCGAAGAAACACTTGTTCATTATGCTGATTTGCTGTTTGGTTCCCATCATTGGACTAACGGCTGTTTTCCTGTTTGATCTTCCGACCAGTCGGGTTTTCTTTTATGGCATGATTTTGTTGTGTCCACTACTACATTTGGTAATGATGCGTTCTATGATGGGCGGCCAGCACGATCACGGCCAGCACAAACCTGCACCTCTGACTGACCAGTTTGAGTCGTTGCCTGCTGATATGCAGCGGTAGCTACAACAGCGCATAGTCCTGTGCTCATTGAGCGGCGCGGTCTGTGATTGTGTCGCTCTCTTGCCATTTCAAATCCTTTTTCTACCAAGGTTATAAACTTTCCACCTCAACCTCGGATATTATGTGCGATCCGTCCGGCACAATCTTCCACCGTAGTTGAATGGTCAACGAGGTGCGATTTTTTGCAAATCCAAGAATGCTACCGTGCGCTTTGTCCATTCTGTAGCCGCCTCCCCAGATTCGTTCACTTATAGTATTTTTCTCTTCCTTTGTAAAAGTGATTCCAAGATAAGTCCTTTAGCAGACTCTATGCTAAAAGTACCAACACTTATATCAAACGAGGTCACTATCCTATTGGTGACCCGATACCGAAATGTCCCGACCAAAACGGGACATTTTCACCTGATGTGAATTCCCTCGTTGATCTAAAGTTTAAGATAGATAGATTAATCTAGTCATAAGGATCAGTGTTCATGAAACTGATGAAACTTAGTATTCCTTTAGTTTGTATCGTTATTGCAACCATGGTTATCAGCTTCCTCCCCGGCAGCAATCAGGCCGCCACACCCATCGGTTATGCTCAAGAAGACGTCAATATGCTGACCTCCGTACTCGCCACCGAAGCCCCGGTACTCGATGGTGTGGCTGACGAAGCGTTGTGGGCCGATGCGACCCCGGTCGAAATCTTCGTCGAAAAAGGGGCCAATACTGAAGAGACCACTGTTATTATCAAATCCGTCTATACCGAAGAGATGGTCTACTTCCTTGTAACGTGGGCCGACCCCACCGAGAGCAACATTCGTTCGCCATGGGAAATGCAAGCGGATGGGACGTGGGTTCAACTCAAAGACCCCGATGATAAGGGTGGCGACAACAACCTTTGGTATGAAGACAAACTCGCCTTTATTTGGCCGATCAACAACAGTATTGAGGGCTTTGAAGACGAAGGCTGTTTCGTGGCCTGCCATCGTTCGCGCGAAGGCGATCCCAAGCCCTATGGCAACAAATTCACCGAAAATGAAGACGAAATGGGCGATATTTGGCATTGGAAGTCGGTCCGCAACCTGAATCAGGTCCACGACCAATATCTAGACAGCACCCAGTATTCAGAAGATTCAAAAGATGCTGGACGGCACAGTGACCCTGCCGACTCCGGTGGTTATGCCAACAACGTTAATGAAGACAAAACTGGCCCCGCCTTTATGCCTGCTGGTAATGACTTCCCCCGCGATGGCAGCCCGGGCTATATCCTCGAAAGTGAAGCTGTGCCGTTTGACGCTTCGCTCTTTAGCGCCGGTGACCGCGTACCCGCGATCATCAAAAGTGAATTTGTCGGCGACGGTGGTGATATTGCAGCAGGTTGGCAATGGGTGGATGGTATGTGGACACTCGAATTTGGTCGCAAGCTTGACACTGGCTCAGAATTTGATGTCCAGTTCACTGATCTAACGGCGACTTACTTCTTTGGGGTAGCCGTATTTGACAACGCGCAGGTACGTCATAGCTACCAAGAAAGCTCAACCCTGTTTACCTTTGCCCAATAAGCTCATCTGACACAATTAGATTTTGGAGGGACTGTACCACACAGTCCCTTTGCGTTTTTTCTAGCCAGTCATGCTAGAATCTGACCATCTTTGGTAAGTGCAAGCGAAGTCATGATGCGCCAGATATTGGTAGTAGATCGCTCCATCGTGCTGTTTGTGTATGGCCTGACCTTTTTTGTGATGGGGCTGGCGATATTTATGCGCTCGCGGCGGCACAGTCGACTCCGGCTAGTGCGGGACTTGTACTGGTTGGCTGCTTTCGGGATATTGCATGGTATCTATGAGTGGGGTGACATTTTTATCCCGATTCAAGCCGAAACGCTGCCAATTCCTTATATCAGGCTCATGTTTACCTTGCATGTCATTTTGTTAGCCTTTTCGTTTATGTGTCTGCTGATGTTTGGGATTGTCAGCTTAGAAAATCAGTTACCGATTGCCCGCGTAGCAGGTTTGCTGTTGGTGGTGATCTGGAGTGTCAGTTTTATCCTGATTGTTTATTCCGCCCCCGAAACCCGCAGTGCCCTCCGGTTAAGTAATATCTTGGCCCGCTATTTACTTTGCCTGCCCGGTAGCCTTTTAGCCGCCTACGGTCTACGCTATCAGGCCCAAACCCACATCGCCCCGTTAAATATCCGGCATATTCATCAAACACTCAAGCTTGCGGGTGCGGCCTTAATCGCCTATGCCTTTTTCGGCGGGTTGGTGGTGCGTCCCGCCGATTTTTTCCCGGCCAATCTGATCAATCGCCAATGGGTCGAGCAAACGCTTGGTTTACCGATAGAAGTGTGGCGGTCATTGGCTGGCATGGTGTTGGCGGTGGCGATTATCCGCACATTGGAGGTCTTCGAAATTGAGATTGAACAGATTATCGAGCGAATGGAGGTCGAGCAGATTCAAGGGACTGAACGAGCGCGTATTGGGCAGGAAATTCACGACGGGGCGATTCAAGGGGTCTACTCCGCCAGCCTTATCCTAGAATCAATCGAACCCCTTGTTTCGCAGGATTCTGAAGTTGCGCGTCGCTTACAGCAAGCTAAGAATGTCTTAAACGCGGTCAATACCGATTTGCGAAGTTATATGATTTCCTTACGGGCCGAGTCAAAACCTGACCCCTTGATCCCTAGTTTGCAAAAGTTGGTGGCTGACCCACGCTATCATGGCCTTTTGGATATTCGCTTGGAGTACGACACTGAACCAAATCTAAAGCCCATGCAGGTCATTCATTTACTAGCCATTATTCAAGAGAGCCTTGCTAATACGCTACGGCACGCCCGCGCACGGCATGTCAACATCATCGTCAATCGTAGTTCGGAGCTATTGCAAGTTCAGATTCAGGATGATGGACGCGGCTTTGTCCCACAATCCTCCTCGGTTGGGTATGGACTGCGGTTTATGCGGGATCGGGCACGGCTATTAGGCGGTGATCTGGTTGTGGATAGTACACCGGGACGGGGAACGAATGTTATCCTTACATTGCGAGAAGAGAAGGCCTTATGAGTATTTTGACAGTGATGCTGGCCGATGACCATGAGGTGGTGCGGATGGGCCTCCGCATGGTACTGGAACAAGTTCCTTATGTTCAGATCGTGGCGGAAGTGGGATCGGCGGAAGACGCCATCCACCTGTGCGAGGTTCACCAACCGAATGTCGTGATTATGGATATTCGGATGCCACCGGGCAGCAGTGGGATTGAGGCGTGTCGCATTATTGTCGAGCGGTGGAGTCATATTCAGGTCATTATGTTAACCTCATTTGCCGATGATACGTTGATCGCGGATGCCATCAAAGCCGGGGCAGTCGGTTATGTCCTCAAACAGGCCGGTACAGGCGAATTGGTACGTGCATTGGATGCGGTTCGGCAGGGTGCAGCTTTACTTGATCCAGCCGTGACTCGACGGGTTTTGGCCCTCATTCGGCGACAGGGTGAAGACGCCCCCGATCCCTTTGGAAATTTGACCGAACGCGAGCTGGATGTGCTGCATTTATTGGCACAAGGTCAAAGTAACGCCGAAATCGCCACCGCCTTGGTCGTGAGCGATAAAACGGTGCGGAATCATATCAGTGGTATCTTGGCTAAACTGAATGTGGCAAATCGGGTGGAAGCGGCCACCTATGCCATCCGCCACGACATCGCCAATTATCGCCTCTCCAAACGCTAAATGAGGTCAGAGAATTGCGACATCTAGCCATCTCCACTTTGCCAAGCCAACTGCCAAAGATACTCCACAAGTTTCAAGGTTTCTTCGGGGGTTAGGAGTGTTCCAAAATTGGGCATATCCGTCCCCATGCCACCGCGTCGTATCTTGGCATAGAGGACATCACTTCGCACTCCAAACATATAGGTGAAATCAGCAAAGGCTACCGGAGATTCGGCTGTTTGGTCAGACGCTGGGCCATTTCCATCGCCAGTCTGCCCGTGACAGGCTGCGCAATTTTGGTTGTAATAACTTTCGGCCCATTGAATATCTTCGGATGGGGTAGCTGAGGCCCATAGATAAGCGATGACATTAGTTAAGTCACCTATTGGGGTAGCAGGATTCATCTCTTTCAGCAGCGTCAGACCTTCCGTTGGTGTGTGGGAAAGCTGCCAATCTGCATCCTCTAGTTCGGATGGAATCGCTAAGGAAGCAGCCAAGATGTTCCCCTTCTCAATGGAAGGCGGCTGATCAAATGTCAGGACATCCGGTTGGGGGTGATCTGCCATACCCATCGTGACATTCGCATCAATATTTACCCCCTCCGCCACTAATCGCTCGATAATGGGGTCATGGTAGGCAGTCGGGATGGCATCGGGATTGTTGGGGTCGGTTACTTCCACAATACCTCGCATTCGCCAATGGTCAGGACTGCACCATGTATTGCAATAAAAGGTATAGGTGCCCGCTTGGTCAAACGTCAGGGTGACTTCTTTGACATGACCGGGGTCAACATGGCCCAAGTCGATACCCAAACCCGGCCCAATGGCGATGCCATGTGTCACATCCACTGAACTAAAACGTAAGGTGACGGTTTCACCCGCATTCACTTTGATGGCGCTGGGTTGAAACCCACCCGCTTCTGGCACCGCCGCTTGGATGATAATCACACGCTTGGTGGAGTCTGAACTCGTCTGTTGACGTTGATAGATAAAGGCGCCCACTGGAAGACCAAAGAGAATCAGGACGACGATGCAAATTGCCAACAATTCACGTTTCATGGTTATCCCAAGTAGAGCCACAAGAAAACAAAAGTAATGGAGGTGATGAACCCTGCAACAGGCAACATCCCCCGCAATGCTCGCCGAGGATCGGGGGTGTGCTGACCCGCAATCTTATAAGCAGTGTTCACGGCAAATAACATCCCGGCGGTTAAAATCCCCGTTTGCAAAAATGGAATCAGCGATGACCCGAAGGGCGCCCATACACTTTCGGTAGTACCAAAAAGATTCCAGCCCCACCCAAACGGATCGGAGAGGACAGCCAACGCATAACTTCCATTGGTGAAGACAAGGCTGAAACTGAACGCGATCCACGCCGTCAATCCGAGCGGCACAAGGGTATAGGCATAATCGGTCACGAGTTGGCGTAGTGGCAGTTGGACACCCCCCAACCGTCGGCTGAGTAAGGTTGTGAGGGTGAATAGACCGGGCAGCAGCAACAGATTTGCCAGCAAAAATACCCCGGCATAGGTCAACCAATGCGGCAGCGTGTCCATATTGGCCCACTGCTTGAGCCAGCCCCACGGGCCAAGCAGCACCACCGAATAGAGCAAGGCGCAAGCCAGCATGATAAACGCTTTATAGGCTTCATCCAACCGTCGTTCTTTGGCAACCATCAAATCACTGCCTACCGGACGAAGATTAATGACGACATTGTTTTTGGGGCAGGCTTTGATACATTCCATGCACATGCCACAATAGGTATTGCGTTCCAGCGTACCGGGAAACACCATCCAAGGGCAGCCATAGGCATATTCATTGCCGATGATGCAGTCTTTCGGGGTATGGGTCGCACACACTTGGGGGTCTGACACCCGCACTTCAACAGGCGCCATCAAAGAATAGAGACCAATAAACCCACCCACCGGACAAACATAGCGGCAAAAGACCCGATTTTCGTAGAGTACGCTCAATACAATCCCAATAAGCGAAAACCCTAGCAATAGCCATGCGCTAACTTCGGGGCGGGTCAAAATGATCGCGCTAAAGATGGCGATGCCCAAAAATCCGAAATTTTGCAGCCACATATTCCGAAGGCGTTTTGGGAACTTCCAACGCATCGTGGATAGGCGGCCTTGACGACGATTAATAATCCCCCGCCGTTGCAGCCATTCCCCTGGAACGGGAATAGGACAGGCTGCGCACCACAGCCGCCCCAGAAAGGGCACCAGCAGCATAATCAGCAGTCCCCACCACACAATCCACACAAAAACGATGCCAAAATTGCGATTCCCCACTGGCGTCCCGAACAACCCCGTCACGATAGCGAGAGTGAAGAAAAACAGGGTCGAGATCGTCAGCACAGGCTGAAACAGGCGCGATTTTAAAATCCCGCGCAAAAAGGGCAGGTGCTGAAGGACGTTGATGCGCTGCGACTTCATCATCCCGGTATCCAATTCGAGAGTACCTTGAGTTCCTTAACAGGTTGAACCGGGTCATTTGTCTTTACATAGAGCCGGAATTCATGAGGGCCATCCATGCCTGCGTGCATCGAAAAGGTCATACTAATGGTGGATTCGGTGCCCGGTGGAATCGTCTTGGAACTGACCAGCACTTGGGGTGGGCAGCAGCCTTTGACCACTTCAATCTGTGGGGTGTCTTCCAGAATCAGCGGCTCGTCGCCGACGTTCCGTACATAAAACACGGCGTTGACCGGAACATTATATTCCACATCGCCATAGTCGAGCGTATCCCGGGTGATTTCAATGCGTGGCCCCTCGCCAGCTACCGGCGTAAAATCCGGGATGGGGCGGTTACTGAAATTCGCGGCAGGCTGATTGGCGGGTATTTTGCTATTCCCGGTCTTAGGATTGGACGAGAATAGAATGATGACGGCAAGGATAGCTACCACTGCGCCCACCATCCAAACAAGGCTGTTTTGTGTCCACCCATTTTTGCGCCGATGGGTAGCGCGACTATGCTGGTGATGTTCCGAGTGTTGAGTGCTCATGGGAAGTTCCTTTCGAGAAAAATTGGTAAGCGATTAAAGTGATGACACTGACAATGACAAACGCGATAGCCCGCCAAAAAGGTTCATTTGGGCCGACCACCAGTTCGCCAATCATGAAGGGGTGGAGGGAGCCACAACTGACCGAACAACGATAGCGGAATTTGCCCGTGCGTTCCGCGACAAACTCAATTTGTTTGACAATTCCCGGTTCCACACGCTCCTGAATGCCGTAGCCATCCAAGTAGAAGCCGTGTACCACATCCGAGGCCGTGAACTGAATGATCACGCGATCTCCCTTGTTGATTTGAATGCGATGGGGGGAGAATTCAAATTGTCGCGCATCAAGTGTGATGTACCGGGTTTGCGGGTCAGTTACTGGGGGGATTGGGAAGGTCATCACGACAACCCCAAGGATGATCCCTAAGAGGATCACCCAACGCTGACGCATCACCCCAAATAGCTTCTGAAAGCGAGCCATGTTTATTATTCCGTTGGAAATGGCGTGTCGGTTGAGGGGCCGAATGAGCCGTATTTGGCGTCGATATACGTCCGAATTTGTGGCGCTGATTGGCCTTCACTCTTTAGTCGCATGGCATCTTGGGCAATGTCAACACAGATTCCACACCCTGACGCATGGCTTTCAAAACCACCATTGTTCGGCTTGATAAAGCAACTTAAATTACTGGTATGACCCATATTGCCACAGCCGCAGTAACACGGATATTTGGCGAGGTCATCCGGATGATCCATGGCATATTGATAGGCTTCTTTGACTCGGACGGGGGCATCTTTTACAAAATCTGGCATGTCCGATTCATCGCTCGGTTGGGCTTTGCTGCTACTACAACCTGATAGAAATGCGCCAAATGCGACAATCAGGCTGAGGATCATTAGCTTAATAATCAACTGGGGTGCTTTCATGGTGTAGCTTCCATCATCTCCTTAAATTTCAATCTTGTTACGAGTGTAGTGAAAGCCTGCTCCTGCCATCACCGCCATTTGGCGTATAACCCGTTTTTGATGACTTTTGTCACACCTTGCCCAACCTTTAATGTCTGACTCGGAAAAAGTCACGCCGAATAGCCTATAGGGGTAGTTTCTCTACGATGATAGAATTCCTAGCAGAGACAGGAGATATTCAAATGGGGTAGACAATTATGAGTGACATCATTCAAGTTCTGCTGGCCGATGATCACGGATTTGTGCGGCGCGGTATCCGTGAATTTTTACATGAATCTGGTTCGATCAATGTGATTGCTGAAGCCGAAAATGGTTTAGAAGCGCTTGAATGTGTTGAACGCTATCACCCCGATGTGGCAATTCTGGATATTCAAATGCCTAATCCAAATGGTCTCGATGTAGCCCGTCAGTTGCGTAAACGCTATGGCGAAAATATTGGCATTCTCATTCTCACTGCCTATAACGACCCACCCTATATTCGGGCGGCGCTTTCGGCTGGAGCCAATGGCTATATTATGAAATCGGCTGATGCGGATGATTTGATTGCGGCGGTACATGATACCTATGAAGGCCGAAGGGTTGTCACCGCCAGTTTGTTAAATAAAGTGGCCTCTCAAGTCGTTCCAGAATCACCCGTCTGGCTAACCGAACGCGAGTTGGAGATTCTACAACTAGCGGCACGCGGGTTGACTAACAAAGCGATTGGTTTTGAACTTTCCATCAGTGATCGTACTGTCCAGGGGCATTTGGCAAGCATTTACAATAAATTGGATGTGGCTGGCAGAACCGAGGCGACCCTCAAAGCCATTAGTCTCAATATGATCAAAGTTCCTGACACCAGTGGGTAGCTATTTCTTTAGATATAGCACCTGACAGGGGGAGATAACCGTTTTATCTCCCCCACTTATCTCAAAAAGGTGGCTTGAGCTATTGGGCTGTACCCAATTCAACCAGCAACCCTTCCATTAATTCAATTTCACCCGTCTGAGCGTCAATGATAGATTGTGCCAGTGTGCGGAGTTCTTCATGCTCCGCGATTTTTAGGATACGCTCCGACATATGCACAGCATCATCGTGGTGGTCAATCATGGCCTCTAGCCACGCGATTTCATACTCAACGCCTTCGAGTTGACTCCAACCAGACATCATGCCCATCGTCATCGGCATATCGCCCATTGGGCTTATACCGTCCATACCACCCATACCAACCGCGTCGTCCTGCATCATACCCATCATTTGCATCATCATGCCCATCATATTGCCAGACGTGTCCAAGCCTTCCATCATCTGCATCATGTCTTCTATCGACAGGCCTTGCATCATGTCCATCATACTCATCATGTCCATAAAGTCGGACATAGGCATGGGAGCATAGTCAATGCCATACCATGTGCTGAGCCAGCCTTGCATGGTTTCAATTTCAGCACTTTGGGCATCCAGAATGTTTTGACACAAGGTTTTAACGGATTCGGTCGTCGCTTTGGTGAGGCAATCCTGCGCCATATCTAGGGCCATTTGGTGATGATCTATCATGCCTTCCAAATAGCGTACTTCAGATCGACCGGCCCGACCCTCGATTGGGCCATCGGCTTGGACAATGGAGAGAGGAAAGGCGGTGACTACAATCATGACGAGGCCAAGGAGTATGCTTAATTTCTTCATTGGATCACTTCTCCCGTATTTCTTGCAAAGGTTATAGGTATTATGCTATCAAGTCGGTCGGCTGTTTTCCTATACGCCAATCGGCGTGTTTTTACGATTTAAGCTAGTAAAAAACCCGCGATTTGGCCTATAGTCATGGAATACTTCGTAAGGTACAAAACGCTTGATTGGTCTTTTGGTGGATTAGGTGAGCAATGAAAAAGAGAAATATTTTGCAGCGCGTTTATCATCGCTTAGTGCGAGGATTGCACATCCAACTCTTGTTGGTGTTTGTCATTCCCACCGCCATTATCCTCATGGTGGTCACGGTGGGAAGTGCGATGCTCCATCAACAAGCCATGCAAGAACTCGTCGGTCAACGTGATGCTCGTGCCACCCAAGCCGCTGCCGACAATCTCGCCGAACGACTGCATCAACGCGAAGTGTTGTTGGCTCTCATTGCCGCAGATACCGCCAATAGCCACACATTACCGCACCAACAAGCGATCAAAGAATTATTTGATTACGGCCTATTCATGGACTATTCTGATAATTTAGCGGCTAGGCTACCAATAGGGGATTGGAATTGGCGCAGTGTTGGCGGGGATATGCCAACATTTATTGGTCATCTTGAGCATCAAGTGTTAGTTGTTTTTTCAACCCCACTACCCAATAACCAATATCTTTACGGCATAACGTCCCTTGAATCGCTTGGCATTGATGAAACCCTAGACAGTCTCGTGCTTCACGAGGATGCAAGGGCCTATTTGGTGGATGAGGATGGGCACATTCTATTTGATTCAGACCATACTTTGACAGGCGGTCTGATCTCTAAGTCTGCCTTGAGGCTTGTAAGTAGCCCCCATGCTGGTTTTGGGCAAGGCGATAGTATCATCCAGAATTATAATGACGAAGATATGGTTATCGGTTATAGTCCTATTCCGCGCTTGGAATGGAGTTTAGTGGTCGAGGAGCCTTGGCACGCTGTCACAAGTTCGCAATTACAAGTAACCCATTCAGTGATTTTGGTGTTGGTGCTGATTACCTTGCTGGGGTTATTGGTTTTTGTGTTCAGTATGTTTGGGGTCATTCGCCCCTTGCAGCGTCTAAAAGTCAAAGCAGGGCAATTGGTGAAAGGCGATTTTTCGGCCATTGCAGGGCCAGTCGGGGGTATCCAAGAAATTGAAGACCTGCAAACCGCTTTGGTCGAAATGGCACGTGCGGTTCAACAAGCCCAATCCCGCCTGCATGGATATATCGGAGCGATTACCACCGCCCAAGAAGATGAACGCACCCGCTTGGCTCGTGATCTCCATGATGATACAGTTCAGACACTCATTTCGCTCAGTCAACAAGCCCAAATGGCGCAGCGCAACCTTGACCGTGACCCAGCCGCAGCATCAGCACGCCTGACGGAGGTACGACATATTTCGCAGCAGGCGATTGAAGATATTCGCCGCATGATTCATGGCCTACGCCCTTCATATTTAGCGGAGTTGGGTCTAGCTTCAGCCTTGGAAATGTTGGCCGAACAAGAAAGCTTGTTGTCCGTGACTTTCAAAATTCATGGGGATGAACAGCGACTTTCAGATAAAATTGAACTTGCCCTTTATCGCATTACCCAAGAAGCCCTCAGCAATATCCGTAAACATAGCCAAGCCTCACAAGCGACGATTGAACTCACTTTTTCCCCCGAGGAAGTCTTGCTAACCATCCAAGATAATGGCTGTGGCTTTGACCCGCCCGAACTTCAGACATTGCCGATTTCAGGTCACTATGGTCTGGTGGGGATTCGAGAAAGAACCCAGTTAATAGAGGCTAATCTTCAAATCAATAGTCAGAAGGAGAAAGGGACCCAAATCCATGTCCAAGTCCCCATTTCAATACTCGATAAGATTGGGGAGTAAAAATCGGGCGGCCTCTCGATGAATAGACCACCCATCAAATCCGTGCTTAGATTAACGGTGGTTTTCGCCCCACACGAGAATAGGCATATTGACCACGACACCGGGTTGTTCAATGCTGAGTTCGCCAGCTTCAACAGCCCCGAGGATCTCTTCAACTGAAACCAATTGGCGTGCCTCAACATCCGCTTGCCATGTCACCAAGCTCACTGCGCGGAGCGGGGTGTAGTTTTCGTCGCCGGGTACTGAGTCGAACACGTCGGGTTGGAAACCTAATGGCCCCATATCTTCAATTCCATTGGTAAACACATAAACATTCCCCAGCAATTCGGCGGGAATTTCAGCAAGGCTAGGCACGGTCATCACATCGGTTCCCATCATGTCGGTTAATACCTGAGCCACACCGGGATCGGACGCTTCAGGATGTATAAAATACACCTCTTGCCCTTCGTAATACGCCATCGCTAATGGGGCAAGCTCATCGACCGAATAACCATTATCCATTTCCATGCCCATATCCGAGCTTTCTGGAGTAGGGGTTGGCGTTGAACCGCCCATTGCATTAATGGTCGTTGGGGCGGTCAGAATAAGTAGCCCCAGTACGAGGATAAATGCAGCGGCGGTTATGGGAAGTAAGATTTTGATACGCATGGATGTCACCTTCATGATTGAGTATTTAGAACGAGGACACCCAATGACGATGAAGGACAAGGTGGGGTGTCAAGAATCATTTTAGGCGACTCTCACAATGCTCGTAATACGCCATTTGGCGTGTTTTTGGCCTACAATTTCTATTAGAGTAAGCCCTTATCGCCCATCCCAGTAGCTCAAAAAGTACTTAATGAGGGCAATCTTTATTGAGAGTGCTGGACTACTTCGATACGCTTTATAAAGACCTCGACTTTGCATTGTTATATCCGAAAGGCAAGCAATCGGTCTACAACCGTGCCCTTCCAGCAATGGTTAGGATTATGCATTTTGTCGAGAAATTAGGTCAATGCAGAACGCTGTCCGATGACCTCCTGGGGATTTTTTTCTCACGCCTGCTTTCCCCAAATGGCCCAACCGAGCAGAATACCAAGGCCAAGGGTAAGCAACGTAGGTATCCACGTCCAGTTGAGTCCACCCATACTTCCATTCCCCCATCCATTCCCCATCATGTCACTGTTCATATTTGCACCACTCATGGTCACGCCGCCGAAGAGCAGGAAAAGCCCCATAACGACGATAAACGCGATAACGAGACCCGTCTTGTTTTTTTCGTTCATGAGATGAACCTCCTCGTCAATCGAATGATTGTCTGACGTCGAGTAACCAACATTTTTCTAGGCCGAAATAGATACAAGGACGCTTCAAGTGTTGGACTGATTGATCTTTTCCAACAGTAATAGAATAGGACTTGGCATTAATCACCACCTCCTCCTTCGGGGGAATTTGTTGGTAGTCCTTTGGATTGATCTTTTTGTTTAGCAGGAGGTTTTTCGCTATCGACTGAAGAATAAGAGGCCTTTGAAAAGTCTGAGGAAATGATCTAAAGTCGAGGATATGAAGCGAAAAGCATATCCAAGTGACCTGAGTGATAGGGAATGGGCGATTATCGAGCCGCTCATTCCAGCGGCGAAAAAAGGTGGACGACCACGTAGCGCGGATATGCGCGAAGTGTTGAACGCCATCTTTTATATCCTCAAGACCGGGAGCCAATGGGCCATGCTACCGCATGAGTTCCCAACCAAAGGCACGGTCTATCATTACTACAATACATGGCGTCAAGACGGAACATGGCAGCGGATTATGGCGCAGGTGCGGGAACAACTGCGGCAAGCGCTGAAACGCGAAGCCACGCCGAGTGCAGCGATCGTCGATAGTCAAAGCGTCAAAACGACGGAAAAAGGGGGCGGCGGGGCTATGATGGAAACAAGAAAGTGAAAGGTCGCAAACGCCATATGGTCGTGGATACCGAGGGCTTACCGCTCAAAGTCTTGGTGACGGAAGCCAACTATCACGATGGCACGGTGGCGAGTTGGCTGGTCGAAGGGTTGAGTCAAGCCTTTCCCCGTTTACGCCACATCTGGGCTGACTCGGCTTATCAGGGCCGTTTTGAAGACTTGGCCGCTGCGGTCGGCATCACCGTCGAAATTGTCCAGCCCAGTGCATCTCAAGTTGGTTTTGCTGTGCAAGCTCGGCGCTGGGGGGTCGAGCGCTCGTGGGCTTGGCTAGGCAATTATCGCCGCTTGAGCAAGGACTTTGAATACTGGATGCATTCTGCCGATACGATGATTTATCTGGCCCTCACCCATCTCATGCTCAGGCGTTTAGCCCGGTTGAAACCTGATCCCTAAACTTTTCAAACGGTCTCTTAGACTAGGGTGTATTTAACTAAGACATGAATTCCTAGCATACAGCCATCTTGTAACAATTTTGGGATATTGTTTGAGTAGAAATCCGAATCTGTTTTAGTTCGTATACTACCTAATCACGTCGGTCCGAAATTCGCATCAACCACAATGTTGTAACAAGAAGAAAGGCTGCAAACCCAAAAGGGGCAAAGGCTAACCACCCTATTCTAACAAACGCGCCAATCGCCATCGCTATTGTCAGAATAAGCACCAAAACTCCGGGCCACAATGGGCCATCCTTTTAGGTTCTCTCATGCCATGTAAGTGGATCATGTTGAATTGCCTATATGGGCAACACCTTGTTCATTTGGGTAGACCACGCCCCACCATTAAAGCGCCTAGTTCGTTAGAAAGGCGCTGTTGATTTTCCTGCCACTGCTGAAGTTTCTGTGATAAATTCTCGTCTACTGCTTGCATTTGCCAGCCTATATAGGGTAAAGCCACCCATATGACTGCAAATCCCATCAATAGGCCAGTGAGCAAGCGCATCAACGAGTTAAACGATCCAAAAGAATCCCCCACATAAAAGCTGTTGGGCAAGCGATGACCAGTTAGAGCGGCAAGCCAAGTGTTGTCGTAACGAAATCCACTTGTTAGGCCATCTAAATCACTGAGGAAGTGCGTGACACCATCCAAGAGAATGGGCAATAAGAGTAGAGCAAAAAGCCACAGAGCAATGGGTTTCATTTGGCGAGAGCGGGCGCAAGAACCATAGATTAAGGCTGCTAACCAAACACCGCCGTATAAGTAGACCATTCGATCTGACCAAGCCACTTTCCAACCCACTTCCTCATTCCCACGAAAATGGCGTAAGGTCAGCGCATCGGATGCTTGGTTGCCATTAAGCCCCACTGGCAGTTCATCTGCGTTATACATTATTTGTGGCCCAAAGAAGAAAAAGGATCGCTGAGCCATTTGGTGACAGAGGGGCGAATACAGAGTATAGATAGCATTGCCAGCTGGCTTCCAATCTAGTCGCATAAATACGGGCGCTAGAAAGGGCAGGAAGTTAAATACCCCAAAGAGGACAAGAAAAATCGCCAACCAATGTCGAGCGATACTCCGCGAAACATAAACACTACGAGGCAGTTGTGAAACAGGCAGGGATACAGTATTCATCTCAAGCACTCTCCGGGCCTTTGAAGCGATACCGAGCAATAAAGTTGACGATTTGGCCTTGATCCATTTCATCTAATTTCAACAAACGTCTACCTCCATGCTCTAGGTTATGAATCAGGGCTTGGTCTAGGAGGGTTTCTTCATCCCTATGTGCCATAATGGAAGAAACAACTTCGCCTTCCGAGTTTAGTATAGAATTGCAGGGCGGAGAACAGGGACAAGGAACATGTCAGAAAATAGACCCCGGGCCAATCCAGAAGTTCGGGTTAAGCCGGAGCGCCGCCG